>NZ_DGRS01000070.1:0-10401 GCF_002391155.1 Megasphaera sp. UBA4382
AAGCCGCCGCTGTCCGTGAGGATGGCCTGTTTCCAGTTCATGAATTTGTGCAGGCCGCCTGCTTCCTTTATGAGCTCTTCACCGGGACGCAGGAACAAGTGATAGGTATTGCTCAAAATGACCTGGGCGCCCATATCATAGAGTTCTTCCGGCGTCAGCGTCTTGACCGTGGCCTGCGTACCGACGGGCATAAACATAGGCGTCTTGAATGTGCCGTGGGGCGTGCGCAGGAGACCGGCCCGGGCACCGTCACATTCGGCCTGCAGTTCGTAGGTAATGACCATATGGTTCCTCCTCTAATGAATAAACATGGCATCGCCGAAACTGAAGAAACGGTATTTTTCCCTGACGGCAATGTCATAGGCATGGAGAATCTGTTCCCGCGTCGAAAGGGCACTGATGAGCATGAGCAGCGTCGATTCGGGAAGGTGGAAATTAGTGACCAGGGCATCGACGATATGGAAGGTAAAGCCCGGGTAGATGAAAATATTCGTCCAGCCGGAACCGGCCTTGAGCGTTCCCGTCGTGCCGGCACTTTCCAGAGTGCGGATACTCGTCGTCCCTACGGCAATGATACGCCGTCCTTCAGCTTTTGCCCGGTTGATAGCATCAGCTGCTTCGGGAGTGATGCTGTAAAATTCACTGTGCATCTGATGGTCTTCGATGTTTTCTTCTTCTACCGGACGGAATGTACCCAGGCCGACATGAAGAGTGACGAAGACTTCTTCTACGCCCTTATCGCGGATTTTCTGCAGCAGTTCATCTGTAAAATGCAGTCCTGCCGTCGGCGCCGCTGCCGATCCACGTTCGCGGGCATAGACCGTCTGGTATTCATCGGGGTCTTCCATTTTTTCATGGATATACGGTGGCAGGGGCATTTCGCCAATCTGGTCGATAATGTCGTCAAACACGCCATCATAGGTGAAATGGACGACCCGGCCGCCAAAGTCAGTGCGGTCCAGTACTTCTGCCTGCAAGCCTCCGGGAAATTCGATGGTCGTACCCGGAAGAGCCTTCTTCCCCGGTTTGACCAGCACTTCCCAGCGGTCTTCCCCGACCGGGGTCAGGAGCAGTACTTCTACCTTGCCGCCCGTCGGGACCCGTTTCCCATAGAGGCGGGCGGGAATGACTTTGGAGTCGTTGAAGACGAGGACATCGCCGGCCTGAAGTTCATCGACTAGGTCGTAAAAGTGCTTATGTTCCACAGCGCCTGTTTTTTTGTCATACAACATAAGGCGGGCATGATCCCGCGGTTCGGCCGGATGCTGGGCAATCAGTTCTTTTGGTAATTCATACGAAAAATCAGTCAGTTTCAAAATAATCCTTCCTGTCTTAGCAATCAATATAATTTTTCAAGTCTGGTACCTGTATAATAATGAGCCAGGATCGTGCGGTAATAACCGGCACTGCCGTGTTCCTGAGCCATCTGATACGCTCCGTACTGGCTCATTCCCAGTCCATGGCCCCAGCCATATCCGTAAATCGTGATAGGGACGCCGGCTTTGACGGCCATAGTCGTACTGCGGGCCGCCTTTCCTGAATCCGGATCGGGGAGAGTGCCATTTCCCTGAGCAAAATCAAAGAGGGTACTCTTCAGGCCGTATATGGACCGGAAGGCATTGCCCGTCACGCGGACTGAGCCGGCCGATCCCGTAACAGTCATGGACAGCACCCGGCCGGAAACTCCCCGGTCGGAAACGGCCATAGGCCGTCTGCCCAGCGGTGACAGTGTAATAGACTTGACCTTGCCTACACCTTTACCGGCAGCAGCGAGATTGGCTGCCAGTTTTTCCGGCGTCGTCGTCACCGCCCAGCGGTACGATGGCATTCGGCTGCTCGTATCGGAAACGCCGCGCAAATAAGGAATGTGAGAGCCCCACACGTTTTCACTGTTTTCCGTCCAGCCGCCGGCTGACGAACAGAAAAAAGCGTCAATCGGCTTGCCACCATAGGTCAGTACTTCGCCCCGCGTCGCATTGACGGCGGCGATGACCGACGGCGATTCGCCATTGATGCCTGCATAGGTCTGGCTGGATGTATCGTCGGTCATATCAAACCCGCGGCTGGCAAAATTATTCTTATGAGAAACGGCATAGGTACGCGCTGCGACGGCCTGTGCCTTGAGCGCTTCCGGATGCCATGACGGCGACATTTCCTTGCCGACGACAC
Source organism: Megasphaera sp. UBA4382 (assembly GCF_002391155.1). NCBI lineage: Bacteria > Bacillati > Bacillota > Negativicutes > Veillonellales > Veillonellaceae > Megasphaera > Megasphaera sp. UBA4382. The sequence goes on from NZ_DGRS01000070.1 coordinate 2,170, forward strand.
CGTAGAGATATTCTTCCATGGGAACGACATTCACGACGGTCAGGCCCCACCGCTGGGGCGATTTCATGACTCTCATAGCACCGCGATAGGCATAGCCGTCAGTAATCTTCACCGACCCGGAAGATGAAAGAGGGCGAACTTCGACGGCGCCAGCAGCGGCAGCGCCGCCGACGTTCACGGTATTACCCTTGAGGGCAACCTGCAAGGGCGTACGGGCGGGATATTTCTTCCACAGGGACCCGTTTTTCCAGACGCCCAGGCCGCTGTCACTGGTGAAAGCGACCGAACCGCGCCCTTCGCGGATGCCGATGCGCACAGGCTGACCCATGCCCGATGCAGCGGCCATTCCCCCAAAGGAAACGAGGCAAAAGGCGGCCGTAACAAGACACGCTATCTTTTTAAACCACATATGAAGCCGCTCCTCTCTTAATGGCGGGAAAAAAAGTTGAGAATAATAGAAAGGACGACGCTGATGACGATACAGGTCACGACGGGAAAATAAAAAGACGTATTTCCCCTGGTGAAATGGATGTCTCCCGGCAGGTGTCCGAGGAACCGGGATAGTCCCAGCTGATCCAGTCCCATCCAGGCTGCGCCGGCAATGATAAAAAAGATTCCGATGTAAATCAGTGTTTTAGCCATAGTGTCTCCTAAAAGAGTGACGTACTCTTGGCGCCGTCATCCCGTCCCGGTTCAGGCAGGCCGAGGTGACGATAGGCTGCAGCCGTCACGACCCGTCCCCGGGGCGTGCGGTTCAAAAATCCCTGCTGCATGAGAAACGGTTCATAGACATCTTCGACGGCATCGACGGACTCGCTGATTGCCGCCGCAATCGTATCGAGGCCGACGGGACCGCCGCCGAACTTCTCGATAATGACCTGCAGTACCCGCCGGTCCGTCCGGTCCAGGCCGCAACGGTCTACTTCCAGCCGGTCCAGTGCCGACGAGGCAATGTCGCTGGTAATAGCCGGTGCTCCGGCTACCTGGGCAAAATCGCGGACCCGCTTCAACAGGCGGTTGGCAATACGCGGTGTGCCCCGGCTGCGGCGGGCGATTTCCAGTGCCCCCTGTTCCTCTATTTCGATATCGAGGATCTGCGCTGTCCGGCGGATGATGAGCACCAGTTCTTCGGGCTTATAAAATTCCAGACGGCAGATGACGCCGAAGCGGTCCCGGAGAGGCGGTGCCAGCCGGCCTACCTGGGTCGTCGCACCGACGAGGGTAAACGGCGGCAGGTCGATACGCACCGACCGGGCACTGGGTCCCTTGCCGATGACAATATCGAGGGCGTAATCTTCCATGGCCGCATACAGCACTTCTTCTACGCTGTGGGACAGACGGTGGATTTCATCGATGAACAACAAGTCCCGTTCCTGCAGATTGGTCAGCAGGGCTGCCAGATCGCCGGGCCGTTCGATCGCCGGGCCGGACGTGATGCGCAGATTGACGCCCAGCTCATTGGCGATGATGCCGGCCATGGTCGTCTTGCCCAGGCCCGGCGGCCCGTACAGGAGCACGTGGTCCAGCGCTTCCTTGCGCAGTTTCGCCGCTTCAATGAATACGCGCAGATTTTCCTTGGCCTTGGTCTGGCCGATATATTCCTTTAAATAATGAGGCCGCAGACTGTACTGCCAGGAATCACCCGGCAGGTCGGCCGTCTCAATGATGCGATGTTCTTCCATCTGTTACCTCCCGCTGCCGAGACTGCGCAGAGCCGCCTTGATAAGGCTTTCTACACTATCGCAGGCAGCAGCCTGTTTCTGGATGACCGGCAGCGCTTCCTGTTCGGAATAGCCCAGTGACTGAAGAGCCGCCAGCGCTTCGGCAGCCATGCCCTGTGGCGCTGTCGTATCTTCCACAGTCACCGCCATGACATCACTGTCACCGGGCGTCCCCACCTTGTCTTTCAACTCCAGCACGAGACGGTTGGCCGTCTTCTTGCCGATGCCCGGCAGCTTCGTCAGGACACTCATATTGCTCTGGCTGATGGCCAGCCGCATCTGATCCGGCGTGACGGCTCCCAGGGCGTTTACCGCAAGTTTGGGACCGATGCCATTGACCGTGATGAGGAGCAGGAACAATTCATACTCATCCTGGGTCAGGAATCCGTAAAGGGTGATATCATTTTCACTGACACTCATATACGTATAGAGCATCGTTTCTTTGCCGATGGTCAGATTTCCCAGGGTCGGGCCGGACACGATAGCCCGGTAGCCGACGCCGTTTACATCGATGAAACAGGCATTTTCAAAAATATGAGTAATAGTACCTTTCAGATAACCGATCATAATTGGACCGTCCTTTTCAAACTCAGGGAATGACGGGAATAAATAGTATAAATCGCCATAGCCAGCGCATCGGCCGCATCATCGGGCTTGATTTTCTCCCGGATGCCGAGAAGGCGCATGGTCATATCGATGACCTGTTCCTTCGTCGCCCGCCCATAGCCGGTGACACCCTGTTTGACCTGGAGCGGGGAAAATTCCAGAATCGGGATATGGGCCTGCTGGGCCGTAAGGAGGATGATGCCCCGGGCCTGGCCGACGGTGATGGCCGTCGTGACATTGCGGTTAAAAAAGAGCTGTTCTACACCGATGACATCGGGCTTATACTTGTCGTAGAGTTCGTTCAGGCCGTCGTAGAGCATGACCAGCCGTTCGGCATCGGTATACTCCGGTGTCGTCTGTACCGTGCCGTATGTCACCGGTTTCAGCCGGCTCCCCATAGCATCGACCACGCCAAAGCCACAGATAGCCGTCCCCGGATCGATTCCCATTGCCCGCATCACTGCCGTCTCCTTTTGATGAAATACCATAGAAATAGAAATAAACAGACTAACGTTCATTATAACATGAAAGAGGCCGTTACACAAAGGGTTTCCCCTCTGTCACCGGCCTCTTTGACTCAATTTTTACACTAAGGCTGCCCGTTTTCCACTCCTGTGTTACTGCGCATGGGCCAAAGCCGCACTTCTTCCGATGCAGAGCCGGTTCAGCTGGCATAGCTGCCCATTGATGACACTGCTTGTTTCCAGATTATGAAGTCCGCTGAAAATGCCGCGTTTCACCGGTGAAAATCGAAACCTTCTATCAAATCCATATATTAATCATAAATATTGCCTGGGAGAGAACAGAACTTTTCCATCATAACCGTACCGGTCTGTTGCTTGAACTCCTTCAGGAACAGGACGGGGCGCTCCCTTGTTCCGCCATTTTCTTTAGCGGTCTGTGAGCAGCCCGAGGACGATATGCTTGCGGCACATGCGGTATACGACGGTCAGGACGACGATGGTCACGGCCCAGCTCACGGGATAGTCCAGCATGAGAGTAAAGAAGTCGCGGTGAGAGGCAAATGCCGTATAGAGCCAGAGGATACGGACACCGCAGATACCAACGAGAACGACGACAGCTGGCGGCAAGGAATAGCCGTAGCCCCGCAGGGACCCGGAGATGATGTCAATGATGCCATTGAGGTAAAACGTGCCGGCAATACAGAACAGCCGCAGCGACCCGAGCTGCACGACGACGGGATCACTGTTGAACAGGGAAATCAGCGGTTTGGAAAAAAGGAGTACCGGTGTCACCACTACCAGGAGAAACCCTCCTTCTACGGCGAAGGCCACCTTGGTGATGCGGAAACAGCGGCGCAGATTCCGTGCCCCATAATTCTGCCCGACAAAGGTCGTTGCCGCCTGACTGAATCCATTGACAAAGCAGTACATATTATTTTCTATGATGAAGGCCGCTGTCGAAGCTGCCATGGCTTCCGTCCCCAGACTATTGAGGGCCGACTGGATCAGCACATTGGAGAGGGCAAAGACCATGCCCTGCAACCCTGCCGGCAGGCCGATGCGCATGATGCGGCAGAGTTCACTGTGGGAAAAACACATATGATGCCGCTGCAGGCGGATCCGGTCGGCTGTACGACATAGTAAGACAAATAAGATGGCCGCGTTGACGGCAAAAGAAAGGACCGTCGCCACGACGACACCCGTAAGGCCCAGACCGAAAGCGGTGACAGAAAGCAGGTCGAGGACGATATTGATTGCATTGGCTGCCACCAGACTGTACAGTGGCGTCCGGCCATCACCACAGCTGCGGAACACGGCCGCTTCGAAATTATATAGGGAAAGGAACGGCAGACCCAGGAGGAAAATCCGCAGATACAATTCTGCCATAGGATACACGTCGTTCGGCACGGCGAGAATTGCAAGAGCCGGAGACACGATGAGTTCCCCTATGATCATGAGCGCCAATCCCATGCCCAGAGAAAGGAGGATAGCCGTCTGCACCGTTGCTTCCACTTTCTCATCCTTCCGGGCTCCCAGATACTGGGCAATGACGACATTGGCACCGAGGGAAATCCCCATGAGGAGCGTCACCAGAAGGCCGATGACAGGCATATTATTCCCGACGGCCGCCATAGCATCTTTCCCGACAAACCGCCCGAGGATGAAGACATCAGCACTATTAAAGAGCTGTTCAAACATGCCCATGAGGCCGACGGGCATAGCAAAGAAGAACAATTTATCGGCAATAGAACCGTGAAGCATATCCATCCCCTTGCGGGCCTGTTTCCGTTTTGTCTGTTCCATAAGGCACCTCCTTTATTCCTTTGCATTGTTTCAGTGTAGCACGTTTCGTAAGTTTCTTCCATACGGTCAGCCTGCTGTCCTATACCAGAACAGCACAAAAAAAGCTGCAACAGAAATGAATCTGTCACAGCCCTCTATACATCCTATACGTAATAGTCCGGCATATCAGATAGCGTGGAGAATGTCCAATATAGCCAGTGCAGCCGTACATGCCGGGCAGTCGCAATACTTGGCCCCTTTAGCCTGAATATCTTTGGCATGAGCCAGGAGTCCTTTAGCGCCTTCTTCGCCGAGAAGCTTTTTGGCAAAATCGGAACCGGCAAAGCCAAGCAGTTCGTCAATGGTAGATACACCATTTTTCAGAGCGTCGATATAAGCCGGAGTTTCGGCATCTTTGTCAGCGGCAGCCAGCCATTTTTCAGCAGCTGCTTTCAATTTCGGATTGCAGCTCGGTGCTGCCAGTAAATCGTTGGTCTTAGCCGTTACGGCTTCTATCGTTTTTGCGTCCATGAGTCATTCCTCCTAGTAGTAACAAAATATCGTCCTTACATTTATAAGCATATATCATCTAAGTTGTAATGTCAATAGTTACATTTTTTTATTTTGTCGGGAAGGAAGGGATAATTTGAAGGCTGGAAAAAGATAGTGGTTAGTGGTTAGTGAAAAGATAGTTTGAAGTTTGATGTTTGATGAAAAAAACGCAGGTCGGGAAGGACAGTGGTCGGTGGTTAGTGATTAGTAGGCTTTGGGCCGGTTCACTGCGTTGGAAGCCAGACGCCGCTGCACGTTAGAAGCCATCCCCCAGCAGCCAGCGGAGGACATTTTTCTTTTTGATGCCGTTGTAATCTGCTTCTGAGGGAATTTCATCCAGTGTCAGCAGGTATTTGGGATATTGATCCGGTATGGCGCGTAGCGGTTTCAATTCCCGTTCGAGCACTTCCGGGAGCAGTGTACTTTCTGCTACTTGGTAGTATTCTCTGGTTCCGGACCGTTCAACGACAAAGTCAATTTCTCCTTTGGGCAGCTGGCCAACGTATACCTTGCCTCCCCGGCGCAGTAATTCCAGGTATACGACATTTTCCAAAATGTGACCCGTGTCCCGCCCGGTATCGTTGATCAAAAGGCGACGGAAAGAGGGGTCAACCAGATAGTATTTGGCATTGATTTTCAGCAGCTGTTTTCCCCGTATATCAAATCGGTCTGCCTGATAAATGAGCATACTATCCTTCAGACCTTGTAAATATTTTTCAACGGTCTTATTATCTATTTTCCTGCCAGCACTAGTCAGGGAATTGGCAATTTTATTAGGTGAAATGAGACTGCCTATATTCGCGGCCAGAAATTTCATCAGACTCTCTATCATCATCGTATCGCCGCTTCTCATCCGCTGTAATGTATCTTTGACCAGAATTGTATTGTAAATTCCTGACAGGTATTCCTCTACGGCCTGGGAATCGTGTTGAAACTGCAGGGCATAGGGAAAAGAACTCACTCGGACATAGGCGTTATATTGTTCAGGCACCGACAGGGAATCAGGCATTCCCTGACAAAATTCCCGAAATGACAAGGGCAGCATCGACAGCTCCACATAGCGGCCTGTCAAAAGCGTCGCTAACTCACCAGACATAAAATAGGCATTGGATCCGGTGATATACACATCGGTATTCTCTTTAATAAACAGGCTGTCTACCACTTTTTCAAAAATTTTTACATGCTGTATTTCATCGAGAAAGATGTAATTCATCCTATCCGTCTGCATCCGTTCTGTAATATACTGATATAATGCATGGTATTCACACAACGGTTCATAAGCCAGGTCTTCAAAATTTATGGTAATAATTTGTTCGGGAGCCACACCATGATGCAATAAATATTGCCGGTACAAGTAAAAAATGGTAGATTTCCCACACCGGCGGACACCAGAAATCACCTTAATCAAATGATGGTTCTGATAACGCTTCAAAAAATCCAGATATTCTGGTCTGGGTATCAGTTTCATAGCAACTCCTTTCTGGAATTGTTTCCTAATTATCCTATTTTATAGTAAAAATTTGGAATTTATTCCTATCTTTATATATAATATCATGGATTTGGGCTTTATTCCAATTTTATGCAGAGGGCCGCAGGCCGGGAAGGGATAGTGGATAGTGGTCAGTGGTTAGCAGGAATGCCGGGAACCCTGTCCGTCGTGCTACGTTCCTCGGACTCAGATACTGGAACTCAGATGATAAAAGAACCCCTCTGCCGAAACTACGATATTCATATATATCTGGCAAGGTGCTACAATAGGGCACTGTGTTTCGGCATAGGCGAGGGCTCACGACTGGGGGCGCTTTGCATCGGAATCATCGGCTATGGTGTCAGATACAAGGCGGAGGAAAGAGGCGTAGCGGGGCTACGTTGATAGACGACAACGCCGTAGATGATACTATAGCCGGTGAGGCAGACAGAAGAAGTCCCCCGGCCGTGAGCCCCTACACACATTTGCGCATCGCTACGCTCCTTCAAATGCGGTTCTCTGCCTAAGTCGGCCGTTGGCGCCAGCTCCCGCTTCCCAGTGGAGCCATGCTGCACAGCCCTTCAAGCCAACATACTTTATAAGGACGCCATGCTATGCTGTTCTTCAAACCGACTAGATGTAAAACGCCCCGCATCAGAATTAGAGGGGAGCTCTTCTGATGCGGGGCGTTTTGTTTGTATCAGTCAGATAAGGTTATTCTGTTATTTGATACGGCTTTTCAGTTCTTCCAGGGCTTTCTTCAGTTCCTGGATTTCCTGATCTTGTTTCTGAATCTTCTGATCCTGCAGGGCATCGTTTGCTTTAAGCTGCTGGTTTTCTGCTACCAGCTGGGCCTTGCTGACACCGGCATAGGAATTTCCTTTGCCAATCTTGAAGCTGACGCCGGCGTTAATCATGTTTTCGCCGTTGCCAAAGTTGGTTGCCACGTTGAACATGGTATTTTCGTTGGGCTGGTAGAAAGCTCCCAGTGCTACACTGTTAGCGTTGCGGTAGTTGCCATATCCGACAGCAAAGTTCCATTTGTCATCGGGATTGAAGTCCAGCGGATGGAGCGCTGCCAGAGCCGCTGCACCGGCACCGACTTTGTTGATGCGGCTGTCCAGGTCGTTCACCCGGCCGTTCAACCGGTTGATGTTCGTGGTGTTGTTCTGTACGCTGCTTTCCACGCCCTTCAACTGGCCGTAGTTCACAGCGTCGGTATCGGCGGTACCGGCTGCCACATTGGTAATCTTGCTGCCGCCGGCGTCGATGCCGTCCTTCGTCATGGACGGACCACCGGCAATGGAGACACCATTGCTGGAAATCGTGGTATCGCCTGCGGTCACCTTATCCACGGTGATGGCCTTATTCAGGGAAACCTTATAGTTGGCCGGTTTGGTGGCATCGGTTTCGGTGTTGGCCACGGTGATGTTGGTGTCGTCGCCAACAACGGTGCCTACGCCGCCATCTTTGCCGTCCTTACCATCCTTGCCGGGAGCGCCGGTGTCACCTTTATCGCCCTTATCACCTTTGGCGCCGGTGTCACCCTTTTCGCCCTTATCACCTTTGGCGCCGGTGTCACCCTTTTCGCCCTTGGGTCCTTGTTCGCCCTGAGCGCCGGTTGCGCCGGTGTCACCTT
>NZ_DGRS01000074.1:0-14842 GCF_002391155.1 Megasphaera sp. UBA4382
CAGAAACAGCGTGTGGCCATTGCCCGGGCTCTGGCCATGCAGCCGGATATCATGCTCTTTGACGAACCGACATCGGCACTCGATCCGGAGCTGACCGGGGAAGTACTGCGGACTATCAAGCAGCTGGCCGATGAAGATATGACCATGATCATCGTGACCCATGAAATGGCCTTTGCCAAAGAAGTTTCCGACCGGGTCCTGTTCATGGCAGAAGGCATTGTCCAGGAAGAAGGAAGTCCGGAACAGATTTTTGAACATCCGCAGAATGAACGGACCCAGAGTTTCCTGAAATCTATGCTGCGCTTTTGATCAAAGCTGCACTGTATATTTTAGATATATGGTGCAGTTTTTTATTTCTCCCACGGATTCCGGTATTTATGATATAATGGAAAGGTAAACAATTCGAACGAAAGGCTGTGGTATTATGATGAATCGGATTACCTTGCCGTCTGGCCTTGTATTGGATATGTCCCACCTTTACGGGCCGGATGCCTTGATAACGGAACGAGAAGTGGAAGAGTTTGCTCCTGTCTATCAGAAAGCTCACTCTGTCATGATGGAATTGCGCCAAAAGGGAACGGTTGCCGGCCACCTTTCTAAAGATGGGGAACCGGAAGCGGTACTCTTTCCGCAGCTGCCGTATATTGCAGAAGGCAATATCAATAATCCTGAACGCATCGTGGCATTGGAAGAACTGGGACGGACGGTGCGCAACCGCGTCGATGCCGTCGTATTCTTCGGCATTGGCGGGTCGTATCTGGGCGGCAAAGTCCTGTTTGATGTCCAGTGCGGCGAATTCTGGAATCTTAAGAGTCAGAAAGATCGCAACGGATATCCTAAGGCATTTTTTGCCGGTAATAACGTCGATACCCATAAGTTGTCCGGCCTGATTCAGACAATGCGTGCAGAAAGTGCGGGACAACAGGATTACACGGTCATGGCCGTCGTTATATCCAAATCGGGATCTACCATCGAACCCATGTCGAATTATATGATTTTCAAAGAAGCCATGGAAGCTGCGGGGATTTCTATGGAAACCGTAGCCGTCACCGATCCCCATGAAGGAGAAAAGGAAACGCTGCTGCATACGCTGGCCCGTGAATCGGGCTGGCCTATCTTCTACGTACCGGACGGCATCGGTGGCAGGTTCAGCGTCTTTTCCGAAGTAGGACTCATCGTCGGAGCCCTTACGGGATTTGATATCCGGTCCTTCCTTGCCGGTGCCCGTGAAGCGGATCAGGCTGTCAAAAGCGATGACATCACGAAAAATCCGGCCCTTCTCAACAGTGTCCTGAAATTCCTGGCCGGAAGCCGCCATGGGAGAAACCTGGAAGTTCTCATGCCCTATGCCGACAATCTGAAATCTTTATCCGAATGGTATATCCAGCTCCTGGCAGAATCACTGGGTAAACGGCTGAATAAAGAAGGGCAGGTCGTCCATTATGGACGGACGCCGATCGTCGCTGTCGGTACGACGGATATGCATGCCCAGACGCAGGAACACCAGGAAGGCCCCCAGGACAAAGTCGTCCAGTTCGTCTCCATCGAAAAATGGCCTGATGATCTCGTCGTTCCCCATACGTACGATTCCTTTGCCAAACTGGCTGCCTTCAGCGGCCTGCCCTTGAGCCGGATCCTGGAAGCGGCGCGCCGGGCTAATGAAGAAGCCCTCATTGGAGATGGCCGGCCCAGTGCCAATTTCATCCTTCCTGAACTGAACGCCTTTTATCTGGGAGAGCTCATGTTCCTGCTCTGCTGGTCCATTGCCTATGAAGGGGAATATGCCGATGTCGATGCCTTTAACCAGCCGGGGGTAGAAATATACAAATGCTATCTGGGGCAGCATCTGGCAGAAATGAAAAAATAACGGGTTCGTTCCCGGCTCCGCCATTAGGCGTAGATCTGATGTCTTTCGTTTAAATTTGTAGTGAAAGGTGTACTGTGTATCATGAATATTCTCGTTACCGGGGGTGCCGGATATATTGGCAGCCATACTGTAAAAGCATTATTGGAAAAAGGTCATTCCGTAGTCGTACTGGACAATCTGTCCAGGGGACACCGTCAGGCCGTACCATCAGACGTGGAACTCATTGAAGAAGATATCCACCATCTGGAACGGGTAAAACAAATCCTGACAGACCGGAAAATCGAAGGGGTCATGCATTTTGCCGCCCACAGCCAGGTAGGGGAATCGATGGTCAATCCGACTATCTATTATGACAATAATATAGTCGGTTCCTATTACCTGCTGGAAGCGGTCCGCCAGGCCGGTGTACCTTATATGGTTTTTTCATCTACCGCTGCCGTATATGGCGAACCGGAACAGACTCCCATTACAGAAGATATGCCATATGCACCGACCAATGTCTATGGACAGACAAAATTGATGATCGAACACATGCTGTCCCAGTTCAGCCGTGCCTATGGTCTGCGGTATGTGGCCCTGCGTTATTTTAATGCCGCCGGAGCCGATGCAGATGGCAGAATCGGGGAAGATCATACACCGGAAACCCATCTGATTCCGTTGATTTTGCAGACGGCTTTGGGACAGCGCCAGAGTATCAAGATTTTTGGTACAGATTATCCGACGGCTGATGGGACCTGTATCCGTGATTATATCCATGTAACGGATCTGGCCGATGCTCATGTGCGGGTCCTGGACTATCTGGCCCGTGGCGGCCAGTCCCAGTATTTCAACCTGGGGACACAGCACGGCATGAGTGTGCGCCAGATGATCGAGACGGCTAAAAAGGTAACGGGCCGGGACTTTGCTGTAGAAGAAGCGCCCCGCCGTGCCGGCGATCCGGCCGTACTCATCGCAAGCTCGGAAAAGATTCAGGCTGTAACCGGCTGGCGTCCTGTCCACAGTGATGTGGAACACATCATTGCCGATGCCTGGAACTGGCACCGTACGCATCCTGCAGGATACGGAGATGAGAAATAGGCTGTCTGCATATAGTCACCTTGTTTGGAACATTTTAGTTCATCACGCGAAAACATGGCTCCCGTATGGAGTAATCCTGGCATGTCTGACAGGAATCTGGTTTTGGTGGGATGGACCGGCATCAGATCAGAACGTAGTAGTACGGGAGACGAAGAATCATACCGATTCTCCGCCTCCTTCTTTTTTGCATAAAAAAGCCGGTCCCCCTTCAAAAGGAGAAGGAAGGTGTATCCACAGCCTGGCGGGCATCCGGCGGACAAAACCACTGGCCGATTTATTTGAGTCGCCAGTTGCCATGGAGACTGCGGGAAAAGAAGCAAAAAAGGAAGATAATCCGGAACAGAAGAAAAAACAGAACGGCAGAGAGAAAGAGAAACTGTCCCGGCCGGTACCGCTGCCACAGGTACTGGGAGTGCTGGAAGAAGGAGGCCGGCGTCTTATCCTGCTCAGTAATGGCTTGCGGTCACAGGCTTGTGCGGCAGGAGAATCGTTTGATTCCTGGCAGATTGCTTATATTTCCCACGGTGTAGCAGGTCTTTCGAAAGAAGGTGTCATTCATGAAGTGTATTTTTAAGACAGGGAAGACGTGGCTGCCACTGAGATTTCTGGCCATGGGGATGATGCTGATGGGATGGCCGGTACAGGCGGAAGCTCTCGATGTCCGCGTTCATGAAGCTCCGGTCCGTACCGTTCTGGCCGGACTGGCACGCAGTGCTGGAATCAACCTGGTCATAGACGACACAGTGGATGGCACGGTGACGATGGAGCTTCATGATGTACCGGCAGAAGAGGCAATCCGCGTACTGGCGGGCAGCCAGAATCTGTTGTACCGCACGGACGGGGCCATTGCCTTCATTACGGCCGGAAGAGCTCATGATCAGGCCCGGAGCTGCTATACCTGGAAACTTCATCATGCCGATCCGGACAGTGTGCGTCAGGCGGCAGAAACGGTGGCAGGGTCTGGTCACATCGGCTATCACAGCGATACCAATGCTCTCATTCTTCATGGCTCGGCCCAGACTGCATCGGCGGTAGACCGGCTGGTGCAATCCCTCGATGTGCCGGTGCGGCAGGTCAGTGTGGAAATAGAATTCCTGTCCCTTCAGACCGATGCCGTCAAAGACAGGGGGATTTCCTGGGACTGGACGGCCATGGAAGGCGGACCGGGCCACCGGTCTTTTCTGTATACGGGCCAGCTGCGGGCGCTGGAAAGCAAGGGTAAAGCCCGGGTCCTGGCCCGTCCTCATCTTATGGCACAGAATGGGCGGGAAGCGCAGATCCTCATCGGGGACCGCATCCCCGTCCTGACAGAACACGTGACCGATGGGGAAGTGTCCCGCACGACAGAATATGAAGATGCGGGCATCAAACTGAGCTTTACGCCGCGGATTCATGAGGATGGCAGTGTGACTGCCCACATCCGCGCCGAAGTGGGAACGCCTATCCTCGTACCGGAACTCAAGGCCTACCGGATTACGACGCGCCGGGCCGATACGGACGTCTGTATGCAGCCCGGGAGGGACCTGCTCATCGGCGGCCTCATCAGCCGGGAGGAAATCAATAATCTGCGCAAAGTCCCCATACTGGCAGACATCCCTGTCCTGGGAAAGTTATTCCGGTATCACTACACATCAAAAAAAGAAACGGAACTGGTCATCCTCATCCGGTCCCGCGCAGCATCACCTCATGCGGAATCTGTTCGTTGACAGGCCGTATGGAATCTGCTACCATAGATATGTTTTCAGCAGAAAGGGGATAGGAACAGATGGAAAAAATACTATGTGTAGCATTGGGGGGCGGCATCGGGGCGGCATGCCGGTATATACTGACGGAACTGTGCAACATGCATGGAGGGGCCTTTTTTCCCTATGGGACAGTACTGGCTAATGTTATCGGGTCTTTTCTGATCGGCGTCCTGTTTGTTTTTTTCAACAGCCATTCCTCTCTTTCACCGCTGGTCAAACTCCTTTTCGTAACAGGCGTTCTCGGAGGATTCACGACTTTTTCTACATACAATATGGAACTCCTGACTATGGTCCGGACCGGCGAATTTACCTTTGCCCTGCTCTATCTGGGACTCAATGTCATCGGCGGTTTTGCGGCCTGCTGGCTGGGATACGCAGCCGGCAATGCCATCGTCTGATGGTATGATACTAGTTTCTATATAAATGTATTATCCAGGGACATCAAAAAAGACTGACCCGGAAGATCAGTTACTTCCGGCGTCAGTCTTTTTGCGTTTTGCTTGTTAGAATTCCGTTTATGCCGCTGCCTGTTCTTTTTTTCCTCTGGCAGTGTAGATTATCGTGCCGAGGACGAAGCCGATGATGAACGGGATAATCCAGCCGAAACCGTACGTAGAAAGCGGTGTGGCAGCGACGATAGCTTTGGCAAAGCCGAGGCCGGAAAGACCGGGCAGGGATTCGAGGAGTGCGTACATCGTCACCAGATAGACCGATCCCTTGTAAGCACCGTCATTGGGGATGATGCGGACCAGGACGCCCAGAACCAGCAGAGCCAGGCAGGGCGGGTAGCAGACGCCGAAAATCCAGCCTACATAAGTGACGATGCCGTCTACGCCAAGAAGGGCCGTAAGCGCGGAAAGAATACAGCAGACGATGGCTACCTGACGATAAGAGAAACGGCCTGTGGCCTGGCTGGTGAATTCGGCTACGGCTGCAATCTGGCCGATAGCCGTCGTCAGGCAGGCCAGTACGACGGCTATGCCCATGGGAATCATGACGGCACCGCCTACGCGCTGGATAATCGCTACCAAAAGTTCAGCCCGGCCGATAGACTGGGGATAGTCACTGCTGACGCAGGCTCCCATGTAGAGGAGGGAACCGTAAATGATGAACAGCAGAACAAAGGCGATGATGCCGCAGCCGATGAGGCAGCGGTTGCGCTGTGCGACCGTCGTATATCCTTTGGCGTTGATGGAACTGATGAAAACAGCGGCCATAATGAAACTAACCAGTACATCGCCTGTATTATATCCGCCCAGGAATGCGTTGACAAAGGAATTGGGAACAGCCGGATCAATGGGTGTTCCTATGGGGCTGGCGACGCCCATAATGGCGATGACGACCAAAATCAGGGCCAAAAGAGGCGTCAGGTATTTGCCCATCCGGTCCATTACGTTGTTCTTATCAGCGGCGAAGAAGAATGAAATAATGAAATATACGATGACGAGAGGAATGAACGGTGCTGATGGAACATTGCCCTGGATACCGAGCTGGATAGCCGTGGCACACGTGCGGGGGATGGAAACGAAGGTGCAGACCAGCATCAGTGCGGCCAGCAGGATGTTATAGGTGTATTTGCCGACATGATCGGTAATGGCGTGTACATCTCCGTTGAGGCCGATGACGATGAGTGTGAAAATGGGAAGGAAAATCCCTGACAGGGTCAGACCGGAAAGACCGGCCAGGTAGGCCGACCCGCTGTTGAGACCCAGCTGGGGCGGGAAAATCAGATTGCCGGCACCGAAGTACGTAGCAAAGAAGGCAAAACCCAGAATGCATACATCGCGGAAGCGGATAGAATGAAGAGCAGACATGATAAAACCTCCTGAAATACGTATACAAAGAGAGCCGGCAATGACACCGTATACAGGCATTACCGGCCCTCTTTGGTCGAAGTATACTTTTTTAGTGGTCCTGGTACGATTTTATGCTTTTTCCAAAGCCTGTTTCAAGTCATCAAGCAAATCATCGACATTTTCCAGACCGACGGAAATGCGGATCGTGCCGCTGGTGATGCCGGCCGCTTTGAGCGCTTCGTCATTCAGCTGCTGATGTGTCGTCGAAGCCGGATGTACGAGGAGTGACTTGGAATCGCCTACATTGGCCAGATCGGAGAAAATCTGTGCAGCGTCGATGAAACGGCGGGCTGCTTCCCGGCCGCCCTGGAGTTCGAAGGAGAAAATTGAGCCCGTGCCCTTCGGGAAGTATTTCTGAGCCAGCTTATAGTACGGCGAGCTCGGCAGGGACGGATAATTTACTTTCGTAACCTTCGGATGGTTTTCCAGGAAATCGGCTACTTTCTGGGCATTGGAGACGTGGCGTTCAATGCGCAGGGACAGGGATTCGAGACCCTGGATGAGCAGCCATGCGTTGAACGGGCTGAGCGATGCGCCGAGATCGCGGAGGTATTTGGCACGGACGCGGGTTACAAAGCTGGCACCGGGTACGTCTTTGACGAAGCTGAGACCGCCGTACGATTCATCCGGTTTTACCAGGTCTTCGAACCGGCCGGAGCCTTCCCAGTCAAAATCGCCTTTTTCTACGATGAGGCCACCCAATGTCGTGCCGTGGCCGCCGATGAATTTGGTAGCCGAATGGAGAACGATGTCGGCGCCGTGTTCGAAGGGGCGGAAGAGGAACGGCGTAGCAAAGGTGTTATCTACGAGGACAGGGATGCCGTTTTTATGGGCGATTTCAGCAATGGCTTCGAAATCAGGAATGTTGATAGCCGGATTGCCCAGGCTTTCCAGATAGATGGCCTTCGTCTTGTCCGTAATCAGTGCAGCAAAGGACTGGGGATCATCGGGGTCGGCGTATTTGACGGTAATGCCGAGATGTTTGAATGTATCGGTGAACAATTCGATGGTGCCGCCATACAGCGTCGGAGCAGCGATGATTTCATCACCGGCGCCGGCGAGGTTGATGAGGGAAAGGGAAATAGCAGCAGCGCCGGTAGCCGTAGCCAGGGCAGCCGTGCCGCCTTCCAGTGCGGCAATCCGTTTTTCCAGCACATCCCAGGTCGGATTGGCAAGGCGGGAATAAATGAAGCCCGGTTTCTTCAGGCCGAACTGGTCTTCGCCGTCCTGTGTATTTTCAAATACATAGCTCGTTGTCTGATAGATAGGAACGGCACGGGCGCCTGTTGCCGGATCGGGAACCTGACCTGCATGCTGCTGTAATGTTTCGAATTTGTAATTTGTGCTCATAGTGAATTCCTCCTGTGATGTAAAAATGTAATTTTTTTACTTGAAGGCGTGTTGTAATAAAAAAAGCTTCCGTCCCCTTGTAAGGGACGGAAGCACCGTGATACCACCCAATTTCACCTGACTCTCACAAGCCAGGCCTCTTCAGGTACGCAGACCGTAGTCTTGAATACCATAGCACGATAACGGGTGCAACCGGACGGTCTAATTATTCGACCAATCTGCTCTGAGGCCATCTTCCACGGAATTCCCTGCGCTCCCTTTCACCGGACGGAAGCTCTCTGTGCCATTTCCTTCCATGTACTCTTCTCTTCATTGCAACACTATCAAGTTGATGACGTAAGTCTACCATGGAAAACAGGATTTGTCAAACTCTTTTTCAGAGAAATTTTTAAAATATTAGAATTTAGTTCCAATTAGATGAATGCCAATAAAGGCCGTATATGTATATATTATATAAGAGAAAAGGGAAATAAAAAAATAATAAAAATATCATTCTATAGAAATGCAAAAAAAACAGGGACGGCTCATGGCGAGTCATCCCCAATTTTTTTGATTGTATAATTATTCAAACTCTTCGTCGCCGTCGTTGATGTAGAATTCTAAAATATCCGGACGGGAATAGTGGCCGGTGGCATCGAATTCCATGCGGCTCATGGGAACTTTGTCCATGTCGAGGTCGGCATAGATAATCGCTTCCTTGTTCCAGACGGGTTCTGTTACGTAATGGCCATAGGGGTCGATGATGCAGCTGCCGCCAATGCACGTTTCATCTTTCAGGCGGCTGATTTCTTCCTGTTCCAGAAGGGTAGAGGGATACATGTCTTTAGTGAAATATTGATCGACGTTGAACACGTAGCAGTGCCCTTCGATAGCAATGTGTTTGATCGTATCCTGCCATTCGGGGTTGTCGTTGGTATTGGGAGCCAGATAGAGGGCCACTCCTTTTTCATACAAGGCGACGCGGGCCAGGGGCATGTAGTTTTCCCAGCAGATCAGGCTTCCCATGCGGCCCCATTCCGTATCGACCATGGGAAAGTACGTTTCCGGTACATGGGAATCGGCCCAGATATAGCGTTCGGCGCCGGTCGGTTTTATCTTCCGGTGCAGGGAAACCAATTCTCCTTCAGGCGAGAAAATCAGATTGCTGCAGTATAGGGAGCAATTGATGGGATCCCGTTCAGTAACGCCGATGCTGACGTAGGCGTGGGCTTTTTTAGCAGCGGCGGCAATGCTGATCGTATCATCGGGGACGACGACAGCGTTGTCATAATAGACTTTCCAGTCCTTGCGGCCATCTTCATTACGGCTGCCAACGGTAAAGCCGAAGGTCAGCCCGTAGGGATAGCAGGGGATGAGCGATTCCGGGAAAACGATGAGCTCAGCCCCGTTCTGACCGGCTTCCATGATCTGGCGCACGACTTTGTCGATGGTGGCCTTCTTGTCGAATAAGACCGGTGAAGCCTGGACAATGGCAGCCCGCAGCTGCTTTTTCAGATTTTTCATGGATGGATTCCTCCGTTCATAGTGAATTGGTATAGTTTATTATATCATAGATTAGCAGATACGCTCAAAGGAAAATCTATGATATACTAGAAGCCGTGAGGTGAAATGAATCATGAACAATCCCTTTGAAAATATAACGATATTAGATTTTACTCATGTCTACTCCGGGCCGTACTGCACCATGCTCTTTGCCGACCTGGGGGCCAGAGTCATCAAAGTAGAGCGGCCGGGAAGCGGTGATGACACGCGGCATTACCTGCCATTTAAAAATAATGAAAGCGGGTATTTCGCCTATCTGAACCGCAATAAAGAGAGTATCACCCTGGATTTGAAATCACCGGAGGGAAAAGAGATAGCCCTCGGGCTGATGAAGCAGAGCGATATCGTCATTGAAAACTTTTCTGCCGGGACGATGGAGAAACTGGGCCTTTCCTATGAAGAAGCCCGGAAGGTCCGCCCTGACATCATCTATGCGTCCATCTCCGGATTCGGCCAGACCGGCCCCCTCTGCCATAAAGCCGCCTATGACAACATCGCCCAGGCCATGAGCGGCCTGCTGCGGGTCACGGGATATCCGGATCAGCCGCCGGTTAAAGTGGGGGTATCCATTGCCGATGCCAACGCTGGCATTCACGCGGCGTTCTGCCTGATGGCTGCCCTGTACTATCGTGAGCATACGGGAAAAGGCCAGTATATCGACATTTCCATGATGGAAACGACCATGTCCGTGCTGGAAAACTTCGTCATTCAGTATACGCTGAACGGCGTCGTGCCCGAACGGATGGGCAATGAACATTCGGCCTCGGCGCCCTTTGATGTCTATGTGACGAAAGACGACTATGTCGCCGTGGCGACGGCCAGCAACCGCCTGTTCAGCCGCATGCAGGATGCCATGGGCATGGATATCATGTCGGACCCGCGGTTTGCCGAAAATACGCTGCGCCGCAAGAACTATGCTGAACTGAAGCCCATCATTGGGGCGTGGATGAAAGAGCATACGACGGCAGATATCGTCGCCTTGTTTGATCAGGCGGGAGTACCGGTGGCACCGCTCCTGCGCATCGATGAACTGGTACATCACCCGCAGATACGGCAGCGCGGCATGATGGAAACGCAGCATCATCCCGTCATCGGTGATTTTGAAATGCCGGGATTTCCCGCTCACTTTTCAGAAATACAGACTCCGGTCCGCAAAGCGGCACCGCTCCTCGGCGCCGATACGGATGACGTCCTGGCGGTCATGCTCGGCTTTAGCAAGGAAAAAATACAGGAGTTGAAAGACCGGGACATCGTCTAGAAAGAAAGGAATTATATACAATTGGGCAGCATAAAAGTACAAAAATTAGAAAAATCGTTTGGCGTACGGAATATTTTCCACGACGTATCCTTTGAACTGCGCCGGGGAGAACGGCTGGGCCTGATCGGGGCCAATGGTGCGGGCAAATCGACACTCCTGAAATGTCTCATCGGAGAAGAAGAGTATGATGGAGGAACGTTTGTCCTTTCCGAAGGAGAATCGGTAGGATACCTGCAGCAGGACATCACCTATGATGATGACATAACGCTCAGGGACACGATGACAGAGGCTTGGCAGGATGTCCTCCGTCTGGAAGGCCAGTTAAAAGATGTAGAGAAACAGATGCAGAGCCAGCCGGATAATATGGAACTGATGAACCGTTACGCCCACATGCAGGAACGGTTCGAATGGCTGGGAGGATTCGAATATGAATCGATGAGCCGTAAGATCATTCAGGGACTGGGCTTTGGAGAAGCGGATATGGACCGGCCCGTACAGAGCTTTTCCGGTGGACAGAAGACGCGTATCAATCTGGCAAAGGCACTGGTACGGCGTCCGGACTATCTCTTCCTGGACGAACCGACGAACCATCTCGACATGGATATGCTCGAATGGCTGGAAGGGTACCTTTTATCCTATGGCGGGGGCATTCTCATCGTATCCCATGACCGGTATTTCCTCGACCGGGTCGCTACGGGGATTTTGGAACTGAGCCATGGGACGATCACCAAGTACAAAGGAAATTATACGCGGTATGTAGAACAAAGCCGTGCCCGTCGCAAAGCACTGGAAAATGCCTACCGGAAGCAGCAGGAACACATTCACGAAACGGAAGAGTATATCCGCAAATACAAAGCCGGAATCAAGGCCAAACAGGCCCGGGGGCGTCAGTCCCAGCTGGACCGGCTGGAACGGATTGAACTGGCACCGGAAGAAGCGACACTGCATTTTCATTTTGCCCCGGCGGAAGGCAGTGGGGAAAAAGTGCTGGTCCTCGACAATGTCTGTGGCGGTTACGGTGACAGACAGCTTTTCGATCACCTGAGCCTGCTCCTGCGCCGTGGTGAGTCGGCATCCCTCATCGGCCCCAATGGGACGGGCAAGACGACGCTGCTGCGGATGATTATGGGAGAAAAAGAACCGGACAGCGGTCATATCACATTGGGGAGCCGGGTCCGTATCGGTTATTTTGCCCAGGAACATACGGAACTGCACGGGTCATGGAGTGTACTGGAAGAAATCATGAATGCCTTCAGCTACAGCGAAGATGAAGCACGCAATGTCCTGGGGCGGTTCCTGTTCACCGGCGACGATGTATTTAAAACGATCGATAGCTTAAGCGGTGGCGAACAGGCCCGTCTGGCCTTATTGAAGCTATTCCTCGAAGGCCCGAATTTCCTCATCCTCGACGAACCGACGAACCATCTGGACATTCCGACACGGGAAATCCTGGAACAGGCCCTGCTTGATTTCGGCGGCACCTATCTGGTCGTATCCCATGACCGCTATTTCCTCGATAAGATTACCGGGCGGACGCTGGTTCTGGAAAACAAGAAACTGAAGGAATTCCTGGGCAATTACACCTATTACCGGGAAAAAGAACGGGAAGCGGCGGAACTGCAGGCACAGGAGGCAGCAGAACAGGGGAACGGAAAAACGGAAGAAAAACAAGAAGAAAAACGGCCGTCTTCCCAGACAGCGGCACAACCGGTCAAAGCGGTTGATACACCAGCCGTGAAAAAAGCGCCGTCCTATGGGACGGCACGCAAGCTGGAACAGATAGAAATGAAGATTGCCGAACTGGAAGCGACCGTCAAAATGTATGAATTCCAGCTGAACCAGCCGGAAAATCAGACGGACCCTGATAAGGCGATGGAACTGACAGGACTCTATGAATGTACGCAGCAGAAGTTGGACGAAGCTTATGACACATGGGCGGAACTATCAGAAAAAGAATAAAGATGGCTCCTTTTCCTTGCAGTCAGCACCAATGTAATATATACTAACCAGTAGAGTGACATCGTGTTGACAAATACAAAGCAGGGAGTTATGTAGATGAACGAAAAAATTTTGCTGATCAATGATATACCGGGGTATGGAAAAGTAGCACTGGCAGCGATGATGCCCATTCTGGCCCATATGAAATACGATGTGTATAATCTGCCGACGGCCGTCGTATCCAATACGCTGGATTATGGGAAGTTCGATATCCTGGAAACGACGGAATACATGAAAAAGGCGCTGCAGGTCTGGGATGAACTGGGCTTTTCCTTCGATGCCGTTACGACGGGGTTTATCGTATCCCAGGAACAGGCAGACATTGTGACTCGCTTCTGCCAGGAACAATCCCGCCGGGGCGTGCGCATTTTTGTTGATCCCATCATGGGCGATGAAGGACATTTGTATAATGGCGTGGAAACAGAAACGGTAGAGCGGATGCGTAATCTGTGCCGTGTTGCCGATTACATCATGCCCAATTATACAGAAGCCGCCTATCTGGCCGGCATGGACTGCAGAGAATGCGACCTGGACGAAACGGAAACACGGCAGCTCGTCGATGCGCTCCGCGCCATCTGTCCTCATTCCATCCTTATTACCAGCGTACGGACCGGGGGAACCTATGTCGTGCTGGGGTATGATCATGAGCGGAATACCTATTTCCAGCTGCCGTACAATCTGATTCCCGTCCGCTTCCCGGGCACGGGCGATGCTTTTTCGGCTATCTTGACAGGACAGATGCTGCGCGGCCATGCGCTGGAAACAGCGGCCCTTCTTTCCATGGAGAGCGTGCGGAATCTCATCGCCGCCAATATGGGGGTACAGGATGTTTACAAAGGGATTCCCATCGAGCAATGCTTGAATCTCGTCGAAGAAGTACAGACCGATTGACATGGAAAAGAGCGCTGCAGCCGGAGGGCAGCAGTGCTTTTTTATGGATAATGGCAGGTATATGAATCATATCAGATTGGAGAGATTGCGATGTATACGATACAAATCAAGCGGATATACGATCAGCCGGAAACGGCCGATGGCACACGGATTCTCGTAGACCGGCTCTGGCCCAGGGGAATCTCAAAGGAACGGGCCCATCTGGACCGATGGGCCAAGGAAATCGCCCCGTCGCCGGAACTTAGGAAATGGTATGGACATGATGCGGCGTTGTATGAAGAATTTTCAAAGCGCTATGTGGCAGAACTTGACATGAATGAGGCAGGTGCTTCATTTCTGGAGGACTGTCGTGCCTATCTGCAGCGGGGAAATGTGACCCTCGTATATGCGGCAAAAGACACGGCACACAGTCATGCCCTGGTCCTGCAGCATTGGCTGCTTCAGGCCCTGCCATAACGACAGGACAGAGACATAGAAAGAAAGGATGGATGTATTTTCATGAATGAAACAAAAACTTCGGTCTTATCTAATGGACTTTTATGGTTTGGCGCCGGTATTTCTATTGCCGAAATTCTGACGGGGATGCTTCTGGCACCGTTGGGGTTCGGCAAAGGGCTTCTGGCCATTATTATCGGCCACGTCATCGGCGGTGCCGTCATGTTCGGTGCCGGTGTGATTGGCGGCCGGACCGGCAGGAGCGCCATGGAAACGGTGCAGATTTCCTTTGGACGCCAGGGAGCGAAATTGTTTGCCGGGCTGAACGTCATCCAGCTCATCGGCTGGACTGCCGTCATGATTGCCAGTGCTGCCGTAGCGGCCAATACGATTGCGGCTATCGGTACGGCCTTCTGGAGCGTCATCATAGCAGCTCTCATCGCGCTGTGGATCGTGCTGGGACTGAAAAATCTGGGACGCATCAATGTCATCGTCATAGCGGCTCTGCTGATCCTCACACTGGTCCTGAGCGCTGTCATTTTCGGTGGTGGTTCATCTTTCCAGGCGGATGGCACGATGACTATGGGGGAAGCCATCGAACTGACCGTAGCTATGCCCCTTTCCTGGCTGCCCATTATTTCTGATTATACCCGTACGGCAGAAAAGCCCATCAAAGCGACGGCCACCAGCTGCGGTGCCTACTTTATAGCGAGTACCTGGATGTTTGTCATCGGCATGGGGGCAGCTCTGTACACGGGACAGGATGACATTGCCGCCATTATGCTTCAGGCAGGGATGGGGCTGATCGGCATCCTGATCATTC
>NZ_DGRS01000068.1:0-1598 GCF_002391155.1 Megasphaera sp. UBA4382
TCTGCATTAATCGGAACTTCATCCGCACTCACATCCGCAAGGTATTTCACCTTTACGTCGCGGTAACGGCTCATACCGGTACCCGCAGGGATCAGTTTGCCAATGATGACATTTTCCTTCAGGCCCAACAGCGGATCCACTTTGCCTTTGATAGCTGCATCTGTCAGCACACGGGTCGTTTCCTGGAAAGATGCGGCCGACAGGAAGGAATCAGTGGCCAAAGAAGCTTTGGTAATACCCAGAAGGATCGGTTTGCCGCTGGCAGGTTCTTTGCCCGCTGCTACCGCAAGGGCATTCTGTTCGTTAAATTCCCCTACGTCAATATATTCGCCCGGCAGCATGGAAGTGTCGCCCGCTTCTTCGATACGGATCTTCCGCATCATCTGGCGGACCATTACCTCAATGTGTTTATCATTGATGCCTACGCCCTGAGACTTATAAACGCTGAGCACCTGCTGCACAATATAGCGCTGCGTTGCCTGCGGTCCCAGAATACGAAGGATATCGTGCGGATTCAGGGAACCTTCGGTCAGGCGGTCCCCGATTTTCACTTCGTCACCTTCATTAACTGACAGCTTGGCGCCGTACGGAATAACATAGGTCTGTTCTACCACTTCATCTTCCGGATTTCCGGTAATCACAACCTTACGCTGCTTCTGTCCGGCTTCTTCCACAATATGGACCGTTCCGGCATTTTCAGCAAGAATGCCCGGATGTTTCGGTTTACGGGCTTCAAACAGTTCTTCAACACGGGGCAGACCCTGTGTAATATCGTCAGCGCCGGCAACGCCGCCCGTATGGAACGTACGCATGGTCAGCTGCGTACCCGGTTCGCCGATGGCCTGTGCGGCAATCGTGCCGACAGCTTCGCCTACGTCAACGTTGTGGTCAGTTGCCAGATTCCGTCCGTAACACTTGCGGCATACGCCAAATTTGGATTTACAGGTCAGTACGGTGCGGATCTTGACCTTGTCACGCATAGCCGCAATGACATCCGCCATAGCTTCAGTAATGTATTCATTGATATGGAACAGCACGTTGCCCTTTTCATCCACCACATCTTCTGCCAGCGTCCGGCCGATGATCCGGTCATGCAGGGATTCAATCTCCGTTCCGTTTTCTGTGATGGCTTCGATTTCGATTCCGTCAATTTCATTATGGCGGACAGAAATCTCTTCCACCGTACCATCTTTCAGGATGCGGTCGATATCGCTTTCCGTCAGTTCATCACCAGCATGGACAAGGACTTCGCCGTCAGCGTTTGTAATATCTTCCGAAACCTCTTTATTGACAAACTGCAGCATCAGCATTTCCTTGATCTTGCCGACTGCAAACTCTTCCGGAATATTGATGGCCACTTCTTCGCGTTCTTCACCAATGTTACCGGCGTCGTCCGAAACATACAGGCTGATCGTCGTCACGTTCGCATCCATCAAGCGTTTGTACACGTCGTTGGTAATAATGGTATCAGATTCTGCAATCGGGGTGCCTGTCGTTTCATCGATAATGGTAGAGGCCAGCGTGCGTCCCAGCACTTTGGCCCGGATCTTCTTGGCGCTTACGCCCAATTCCGCCTTGCACAACCGTTTCCGTTCTTT
>NZ_DGRS01000068.1:1730-2743 GCF_002391155.1 Megasphaera sp. UBA4382
CGGGTCAGGTAACCGGAGTCTGCCGTACGCAGCGCGGTATCAGCCAGACCTTTGCGGGCGCCGTGACTGGAAATGAAGTATTCCAAAATCGTCAGGCCTTCGCGGAAGTTCGCCTTTACAGGACGGTCAATGATACGACCGGAAGGATCCGCCATCAGTCCGCGCATGCCGGCCAGCTGTTTAATCTGGTCAATGCTGCCGCGGGCGCCGGAATCCGCCATCATGGCAATTGGATTAAATTTATCTGCAGTATTTGCATCTTTCAACAGTTCAGCCACATCATCCGTAGCCTTATTCCAGATATCAACTACTTTTTTGTAGCGTTCGTCATCAGTCATCAGGCCGCGGCGATACATAGCTTCCGTCCGGTCAACCAGTTTTTCGGAAGCCTGGATGATCTCGTATTTGCCCTGAGGCACATGGATATCGGAAACCGCAATGGAAATACCGGACTGGCAGGCATTGTCGTACCCCATCTTCTTGACGATATCCAGCACGTTGGCCGTACCCAGATTACCATACATCTTGTGGGCTTTGGCAACCAGTTTGCCCAGTTCCTTTTTGGTGATGAGCTGACCAAGATGCCAGTACTCTTCACCGGTCTCTTCGTCTTTCTTTTTGCTGAAGAAGCGTAATTCTTTCGGCAACGCTTCATTATACATAGCATTCCCGATAGTAGTATCGACCAGGCTCATACCTTCCGTACGGGTCTCGCCTACGATATCTTTATTGGGAATCAAGATCTTGATCCGGGCCTGCAGGTCCAGATATTTATGGTAGTAAGCCATCAGGGCTTCATGCAGGCTGCTGTAACGGTTTCCTTCGCCCTTAGCGCCGGGCTTTTCAATGGTCATGTAATAGGCGCCCAGCACCATATCCTGCGTCGGTACCGCAACCGGCTTGCCGTCTTTCGGCGCCAGGATATTGTTGACAGACATCATCATCAGGCGGGCCTCTGCCTGAGCTTCCACAGAAAGCGGCAGATGCACGGCCATCTGGTCTCCGTCAAAGTC
>NZ_DGRS01000010.1:0-2692 GCF_002391155.1 Megasphaera sp. UBA4382
CTCCCGGGAAATAGTTTTTTATTAATTCCAACAGTTTTTCATCCGGGTTAAACACTGTCATATGCGTACCATCCGGTTCATCGGGATTACCGCTACATGCGACACGAATGCCATCCACCAATTTGTGAAGCGGATCATATCCCCGCCACTGCTGCTGACAGGACCTTCCCGATAGCATCCCGTATGACAAGCTCCGCCCGTGCATCAGCTTTGGTCTCGGTTTTGTTGATCAGGACAAGATGACGGCCTCGGAAATAATCGATCAGCCCAGCTGCCGGATAGACCACCAGTGATGTTCCGCCGACAATCAAAGTATCTGCATCGCGGATAGCCTGGACCGCATTCCCAATCACTTCGGAATCAAGCCCTTCTTCATAAAGTACAACGCCCGGCCTCACAATGCCCCCGCAATCCTCGCAGTACGGGATTGGTTTGTTTTCTTCCTGCAGGACGTAATCCACGGGATAAACCCTTCCACACTGGACGCAGGGCCACCGATGGATGGAGCCGTGCAATTCGTATACCGTTTTCGAACCTGCAAGCTGATGCAGCCCGTCAATGTTCTGGGTGACGACGGCTTTCAGGATGCCGCGCCTCTCCAGTTCCGCCAAAGCCTTATGCCCTGCATTGGGCCGGATGTTCCGGAAGATCCTGTGTTCCCGGTAGAACTCGAAAAAAGCTTCTGTATGGTTCACAAAGAAACTGTGGGATGCCATCTCCTCCGGGCGGAACTCCTGATGGAGCCGTTGGCTGTATATTCCGTTCGCGCTGCGAAAATCCGGCACCCCGGACTCGGTCGACATCCCGGCGCCTCCAAAAAAGACAGCATTTTTACTTTCCCTTAAAATTTGTGCCAACTCTTCTACACCAGTCATCTACAGCACTCCTTATTTTATATTGCTACATCAATCTTGGCACTTACACCCACGCCCTGTACACGTGCACAATGAGACGGGTCAACCGAATCCACAGGTATGAGCGCCTGTACCCGGAAACTCCGGTTCATAAAATCGCCTTCCAGCGCCAGCGCCCCTTTGCATTTTTCGACCATGGCCCGTGGCCCGCTGATCTGCGCAGCACCCACATAGCCTTTACTGCCAACGGCAATAATCGGTACTACCTTGGTTGCATATGATTCTGAGATGGGGTATTTCGCCGTAAGTTTATTGATAAAGGTATTCAGCTCATTTCCATATCTGTCCACCATCCAAACGATACCACCGGTTTTAACCGCTTTCCCCAAGCCTCCCAATATGCCGCCTGCGTCCGCTTTTTGGATAGAAACCATATTTCCTGCCATAAAGCCTAATACCGCTGCAATAACGACTGCCTTTTTACCGTTCAGCACTGTCGTACACCTCCAGTCATTTCACGATTAGCATGACTCCTTAGCCCTTCACTATTTCTATTTCTTTTGCCTTGCCGTTCCTGTCCCGCTTATCTGCTGCCCCGGGCTCCGGTTCCTTAGCAACAATAAACCGTACTTTCATTCCCTTTTTAAGCTTGACGCCGCGAAATTCCTTTTTGAAATCTCCCGTATAGAAGAAGTAGTCCTTGCCTTCCGACTTGATTGAGCCATACGTAGAAACCACCTTTTGTATGGTTCCTTCCGCCTTCCTGTTGGTTACCTCTACCTCTTTTCTTAACACCATGTAGGTAGGCGCCCGTTTCCCATCGTCAAAAATCTCGTATTCATCCGGAAAATCTTCCATCATCTGCTTAAATGTTTTGTAGCCATAATCGGTATAGTCAAAATCGGGCTTGAACGACCTGATAGCCTCACCGAGTCGTGAAAACAGGGCATACCCTTCCTTTGTTTTCGGCGTAGAATCATATGCCTGCGATATAAAATTGGACAGGGAAAAGTTTGTGATATCGGCATTCTTTTCTGTCTCATCGTTATCCAGCAGGATGGTGTCATCGACGGCGTTCAGCCTTTCAACATAGATGAACTCATTGCAGGCGTTTACCAGGAGGGAATCCTCTTTTGCTTTTATTTCTTCCCCAACGCCTAAGACATACTTGCCAAGTTCCCGGAGGCGCAACGCAAGATTGGCATATCCTTTATCCGACGCGACCAGGCAGAACGTATCAATATCAGGATGCTCGATGGCTATCTGGATGGCGTCCATGATGATGGTTTTATCGATTACCTGCGCTTCCCCGTTATGGAACTGCTGGTAGACGCTGATAGGCTGCTTAGCTACAAGCTTTTTCCAGGGCTGTGTATTGGGTATTGACCAGTCAGCATAAGCCCTCTGTATCACGATAGAACCGTAACTTTTAACTTTGGCCAATATTGAATTTACATATTCCGCAGAAATATTTTCTGCATCAAAAAATATGGCTATACGCTCTGACATAAACAAATCCTCCAAAATCGGATGTCACTTCTTTCCATCCTAAATCTGTTATCTATATTATATTTAATATCATTTAGCCTATAATAGCAAAGAGGTTATACGATACTCAAATCTCAATTGTTTTAACAATCACAGTTACTACTTTATTATAACAAAACAGCCGCAGTAAAATCTACGGCTGTATAAAAAGCACTAACTATTTTATTTTCTCAGTAATTCAGCACTTCCTGCTGATACTCTTCCTCAGCTTCTTCTTCAAAATCGACAGAATCCCGCATCATTCCTCTTTTTCCAGAGTACAGCTTTGCCCAGCTCAGGCCCTTTTTACT
>NZ_DGRS01000060.1:0-4576 GCF_002391155.1 Megasphaera sp. UBA4382
GATCATGAAAATGGCCACACTGTACAGGAGTACGCCGGGAAACATGACGGAAAACGGGCCGTGACGGTCATAGACTTTGCCGCCAACTACCCGGGAGAGAAACACGAACAACGTGCCGGACACAAAGAACAGGCCGGCATAGGCGATGTGCGCTTCTTCCGCCATGAGCGGCAGGTACGTATTGACCGACGCATAGACGAAGCCAAAGAGGAAGGAAATGACGCCCGGCACGGCCGTCCCTTCTTCAAAGAAATGATGCAGAAGGGAAATCCGTTCCTTCTTCACCTGCCCTGCCGGCCGTTCCGGAACCCGTGCCAGCAGGAACAGGGTCATGGACACGATACAGGCCGCCGAAGCCAGGGCAAACAATATCTGCGGCGGAAATGCCGAGAAGACCGCCACCCCGACAGCCGGTGCCGAGCCCATGGAAATCGTGTTGCCCAGACCGAAATACCCGACGCCTTCCCCGCGGTGCTCCGGCGGTATGACCTCGACGGCCAGGGCCGCCGCGAACGTCGTAGACAGCCCAAAGCCAAATCCATGGAGGATACGGGCCATCAGAAGTCCGCCGAATGTCGGGAACAGCCCGTATCCCGCCGTGGCGACGAGGGACGTCAAAAGTCCCAGGAAGAGACAGCGTTTCTTCCCCAGTCTGCCTACGAGGGCGTCCGTAAACAGCCGCACAACGATGGCCGACAGGGCGAAGATACCGGCAATGATGCCGATTTCACCGCCGCTGGACCCGATGGAAGCGGCGTACATGGCAATGGTCGGGACGAGCATATGAAAATTGACAAACAACAAGCCGTTCCCTACTGTAATAAGAATAAAATTCCCGTTCCAAATGCGATTCTGCTGATTCACTATATTCACCTGACAGCATAAAATATTTCACTACGTTTTAAATAATCTATAAAGGGAAAGGAGCTGCCGCAGTGAGGACAGCTCCTTTTTAGGCCCTATTATTGCGAAATGCCTTTTTGTTTGCGCACATAGGCAGCTGCGCTGATACCGGCCTGGGCTCCTTCGTACACGGCCTTGGCAATCTGCAGCAGACCACCTGTGGCATCGCCGGCGGCGAACAGGCCTGGAACGGCCGTCGCCATGTGTTCATCGACGAGGATATGTGAGCCCGAAAGGGGCGCCCCGATTTTACGGGCCAGGTCCGCACTTCCTGCCACACCACTGGCGACAAATACACCGGCCGCTTCAATCTGGCTGCCATCCGCCAGACAGACTGCCGATACGCGGTCCGTGCCTTCTACGGCCTCTACGGGCTGGGTGCATACAGCCAGCCCTTCCGGTACACCGGCAGGCGCATCGCTGCCATTAGTGCAAAGTGTGACTGAAGAGGCAACAGGCAGCAGCACCTGCGCTTCGTGCAGGGCGTATTCTCCGCCGCCGAGGACGACGACGGGCTTTTTCCGGTAGAAAAAGGCATCGCAGATAGCACAGTAGCTGACACCCTTTCCTTCCAGCTCACGGAGCCCCGGGATGGGAAGACTCTGACGGGCCGCGCCAGTCGCCAGGATAATGCTGCGCGTTTCGATTTTCTCCGTCGTCGTTTCCACGACAAAATGAGTCAGCGTATCATCCATGCCGATCCAGACGACTTCCGCTTCCTTGAAAAGGACGCCGAGGCGCCGTGCCCCGGCTATCCCCCGGCTGGCCAGCTCAGCTCCGCTGACCGGTTCGGGAAATCCGTAATAATTTTCAATGAGCTCCGCCTTTTCCAGGGCACCCGTGCCTTTGGACAGCACCTCTACGGACAGCCCTGCCCGCCGGGCATAGAGCGAAGCCGAAACGCCGGCCGGGCCGGAGCCAATAATGATGACATCAGTCATAAGTACCTCCTATTTGTACAATGCCAGCAACTTTTTGAATGCCGGCAGGCTGCGGCGGATCATATCGGCATCGACGCAGTAGGAAATGCGGGCATATCCCGGGCAGGCAAACTCATCAGCTGCCACCAGGAGGATATTAAATTTCTTGGCATTTTCCATGAACTGCAGCGAATTTCCATCAGGCGCTTTTACGAACAAATAAAACGCTCCCGACGGATAAACACAGTCGTAGCCCATCTTCGTCAGATTATCATAGATAAGATGACGGTTCTTGTCGTACTCGCTGATGTCCGCCGTCGCCCCGCGTACGGCAGCAATGACCCGCTGGTACGTACTGGGCGCGCAGACATAGCCATACATGCGGGCCGTCCCCAGGATGGCCGTCATGAGATATGCATGATCGTCCACCGTCGGCGGCACGAGGATATAGCCGATCCGTTCACCGGGCAGGCTCAGGGACTTGCTATACGAATAGGTCACGATCGTATTGTCATAATAATGCGGCAGATAGAGAATGGGGAGATTGTCGTAGACGATTTCCCGGTACGGTTCATCGGAAATAAGGAAAATAGGATGACCGATTTCTGCCGACTTCTCCTTCAAAAGGGCCGCCAGCCTGCGGATCGTATCTTCCGAATAGACTGTCCCCGACGGATTGTTGGGCGAATTAACGATAATCGCCCGCGTATGGGGCGTAATAGCCTTTGCCACCCCTTCGATGGACAACTGGAAATGCTCCGTATCGGGCGGAACGACGACGCATTTGGATCCGATGGGTTCGATGAAGATGCGGTATTCCGGATAGAACGGCGCAATGACGATGAACTCATCGCTCGTATCTTCCTGCAGGGCCCGGATGATGACCGCCAGGGAAGCCGAAGACCCGACGGTGAGATGGAAATTGTCCGGTCCGACGCCGGCATCATAAGTTTCATTCATATAATCGGCCAGATACTGGCGTACTTCCAGCAGGCCCCGGGCATTGGTATAACTGTGGATTTCCCGGCTCGTCTTATGATCGAGCATGTCGATGATGGCTTCCTTGACGCAATCCGGTGCGGGAATCGACGGATTTCCCAGACTGAAATCATAAATATGTTCCCAGCCGATTTTCGCCGCCTGGGCCTGTCCATATTCGAATAATTCACTAAACTTGGAGCGCACGGCCCCCAACTCATACATTTTTTTATCTGCCATCGTATATCCCCCTCCGGTTCTGCCATGGCGGCAGCCCCTCTCACTGAATATCGCAAATCATGTAATCAGACAAATTACAAAGCACAAATGATATTGTACCATGTTTTACACCGCATTTCTATCCTTTACGGCAGAGCAATGTGCCATTTTTCCCCGCTTCACAACGTCAGCCGGTGGAACACCGTACCATCCATCTCTTTCCAGATCACGTCCCGGCCGGAAAGGACCAGGTACGAATGAGGGCTGTCTTCCTTGGGAAGAGCGGCCGAACCGGGATTCAGGTACAATACGCCTCCGTCCAGCTCCTCCCAGGCCGGCACGTGCGTGTGGCCATGAAGGAGGACATCGCCCGGGGAAAGGGGCGGCAGGTGGTCCTTGTGGAACACATGGCCATGAGTAGCAAAAATCGTCCGATCCTCTACGAGGAGCAGGCACGAATCAGACAGGATTGGAAAGGGCAGTACCATCTGATCGACATCGGCATCACAATTTCCCCGTACAGAAGAAACGGGGACCGTAAGACCGGACAACATGGCTATGACCGCCCTGGGATCGTACTCCCGGGGAAGGTCGTTGCGCGGCCCATGATACAAAATATCGCCCAGGAGCAGCAGCCGTCCGGCCCGTTCCTGTTCCACCGCTTCCATCAGCAGCCGGCAATAGTAAGCCGAACCATGAATATCTGAAGCTATCACTATATTCGTCACAGTACATCCTCCTCATTTCAGACTCCGGGCCAGCGAATACGCCAGCTGCTTCCGGTCCAGACTGCCTGCATGCTTGTCCAGAATCGTCCCGCCGCGGCCAATCATGAACCACTGGGGCACTTCATATACATTATATATACCGGCCGTTTCCATACTGGCAAAATACAAGGGCATATCGTACGGCCAGGCAGACTCAATCTGCTGCCGCGCCGCCTCTCCCCGATCCAGGCAGACGACGACAAAATACACCTCCCGGCCCTGCTCCCGGTACATCTCATCCAGAACCGGCAGCTCTTTTGCAGCCATGTCGCTCCAGCTCATCCAGAAATACAGGAATACGGGCTTCTTATTATAAAGAGACTGGATCGACACGGAATGACCGGCCTGGTCGGTCAGGGACACATTGTGGGCCAGCACCTCCGTCTGCGAGCGGGATACCGCTTCGGCCTCCTTGATTTCCTCCTTCGTCAGGACATGGGGGTACGGCTCCGGCAGATACCCGATGGTCAGGCCAATGCAAAGCAACGTCAGCAGCACAACAACTTTCTTCCTGAGTGGCAGTTTCCTCCACATGTCTTTCATATCATTTCCTCCATGCCCATAACATATTATGTAAATAATTGTACCATAGTAAGGCCAGAGAAAGAAGTGGAATTGGCAAGCGGAAAGGGCCGTAGGTCGGGAAGGACCGTTGGTCGTAGTTCGTGGGTCGTTCGTCGTAGGTGGGAAGAGCCTCAGATAGCGGCTGGTAGCTGGCGTTCAGTGGTACGGACGCAAACAAGCACCTGCAATTTCTCACAGATGCTTGTTTTAGTAAAACTTTACTAC
>NZ_DGRS01000006.1:0-15593 GCF_002391155.1 Megasphaera sp. UBA4382
GCTACCAAACTGCGCTACGCCCCGTAGCCCCGACTTATACGTAATACCATATCCACGAAAAACGTCAAGAGAAAAAGCGTAAAATCAAGCCAGTTTCTTTTCCCGGATGAAATCGAGGAGCATAACCGACGTGTCGGCCATGAGGTCACCGCACGATACGGGACCGCCATTGGCCGGACTCTTGAGGACGCGGCAGCACGTCGCTTTAAAGCGGTCGAGCCAGATTTTCTGAAATTCCCGTACAGGCTGATTGATTTCGGCTTTCGTCTTTTCTTCTGGCGTCGTCCGGCCGGCAAGACAGCCCAGGATCAGGCAGGCCCCATTCAAGGCCCCGCAAATACAGCCCGAACCGGCCACCCCGCCGCCGAGGACGGATACCATGCGCAGCGTTTCCGGCGGCAGCTTCAAATCCAGACAATCATTGCAGACCTTGACCACCGTTTCAGCACAATTATTCCCAGCCTGCTGGTATTGTGCCGCCAGTTCTTTTACCTTTTCCATCGTAAGACCTTCTTGAAAACATATTATATAATCTATTATACATTATTTTATTCACTTTGTGGTTGCAAAACCATTTTCCTGCTATCCTTTTTAATGGATACTGATGGGGGATAAAGGGCCCGGATAGCATTGAGAATAGCCAGAATCATGACGCCAACGTCAGCAAAAATGGCAAACCACATATTAGCAATGCCGACAGCCCCTAATCCCAGGCAAAGGAATTTTATCCCCAGTGCAAAAACGATATTTTCATAAACAATACGCAGACATTTCCGCGATAAAAGGATAGCATTGGCAATCTGCAAGGGATCATCATCCATGAGTACGACGTCGGCTGCTTCAATAGCTGCATCAGAGCCCATGGCTCCCATAGCAATACCGATGTCAGCCCGGGTCAAAACAGGCGCATCATTAATTCCGTCGCCAACGAACGCTAATTTTTCTTTTTCTCCTTTACGGGCCAACAGCTGTTCCACTTTATTCACTTTATCGGCAGGTAATAATTCACTGTATACCTGGTCGACACCGACATCCTTGGCAATATTTTCGGCTGTCCGACGAGTATCCCCAGTCAGCATGACGGTCTGCTTGATGCCGTTTCGTTTAAGCGCTGCAATGGCCTGGCGCGCGTGAGGCTTGATGACATCAGATATGACGATATGACCCGCATATCTTCCATCAACCGCCACGTGAAGAATGGTTCCCATGCTATGACAAGGCACATAAGAAATTTTCATCTGCTTCATCAATTTATCATTGCCAACGGCCACGATATGACCATCTACGGCAGCCTTGACACCGTGTCCGCTGATTTCATGAATATTCCTGACACGGTTACGGTCAATGGGTTTACCATACGCTTGCTGCAAGCTCTTACTGATGGGATGTGAAGAAGCACATTCGGCCATGGCGGCATAAGCAAGCAATTCTTCTTTTTCCATCTGGTTGTGGTGGACTCCATTAACTTCAAAATTACCTTTCGTCAAAGTCCCGGTCTTATCAAAAGCGATATATCTCGTCTGCGCCAGTGTTTCCATATAATTGGATCCTTTGATGAGGATGCCTTCTCTGCTAGCACCACCAATACCGGCAAAAAAGCTGAGAGGAATACTGATAACTAAAGCACAAGGACAACTGATGACTAAAAAGATTAAAGCACGATAAATCCAATTTTCCCATTGAGGATCAGCATGGCCGTACATCAGCTGAATGGCAGGAGGGATGATGGCCAAAGCCAAGGCACCCAGACAAACAGCTGGTGTATAGACCTTGGCAAATTTAGTGATGAAATTTTCTGATTGCGACTTATGCGAACTAGAATCTTCAACTAGTTCCAAGATTTTTGAAACTGTCGATTCTTCGGATTCCTTCGTGGTCTTCACGTAAAGGACGCCAGTCATATTGATACAGCCACTAATGACTTCATCCCCTTGCTGCACATCTCTGGGCAGGCTTTCTCCTGTCAGGGCACTCGTATTGAGGCTCGATGTCCCACGAAGGACCACGCCATCCAAGGGCACCCGTTCACCGGGCTGGACGACTATCGTCGTACCTAAAGCTACATCATCCGGGTCGACCTTTTCCAGTTTACCATCCCGTTCTATATTCGCATAATCAGGACGGATATCCATGAGGGCACCGATATTCTTCCGGCTGCGGCCAACAGCATAGCTTTGGAACCATTCGCCGATTTGGTAGAATAACATGACAGCAATACCTTCCAGGTAATCACCGCTCTGCTCATAAATGGCTAAAGCAAAGGCGCCCAGCGTAGCAATGGTCATCAAGAAGTTTTCATCAAAAATGCGGCCATTCACGATTCCCTTTCCAGCCTTCCGCAGGATATCATAGCCGATGATACCGTAAGCAACCAGATAAAGGGCCAAATGCAGCCACCCCTGTACCGGGATAAATTGAAGTGCCATAAGCCAAACAGCCGTAATCCCGATGCGCCAGAGCATCCGTTTCTGTTTATCATTCATCAGTTGTCCCTTCTTCCTGCTTTATTTTACGTGAATTTCACAATCCGGTTCGACTTTTTTGCAGTCCTTGACGACTTGTTGCATCACCTGTTCCGGATCGTAGTTTTCTTCAAATTTAATAATCATCTTTTGTAACATGAAATTTACCGTCGCCTCAGCTACCCCTTCTGTTTTTCTGGCAGCATCTTCCATCAGGTTGGCACAATTAGCACAATCTACATCGATCTTATACGTTTTCTTTTTCATGATAATCTCTCCTCTAAAAATAATATGAACGATTGCTCATTTGTTCAATCGTTATGCTTGAAGTATAATATGCCTAATCAAAATCGTCAATGTACCTTTCCTGGTTCCTGCTAAAAGGGATAAAGGAATGTCTAAACAGGCGAAAAAGGAGACGTACCATAT
Organism: Megasphaera sp. UBA4382; assembly: GCF_002391155.1. Taxonomy (NCBI): domain Bacteria; kingdom Bacillati; phylum Bacillota; class Negativicutes; order Veillonellales; family Veillonellaceae; genus Megasphaera; species Megasphaera sp. UBA4382. The sequence continues at coordinate 2,892 of NZ_DGRS01000006.1, forward strand.
GAACGATCCGACCAATACCCTCATTTATGAAATCAAAAATTCCCTTCCTCCAGACAGTACACTGAAACATCAAGTTCTATTCCCAGGCATCCTCCTGGCCCGATATCGGCTACAAGGAGCGACCTGTACGGTTCAACATTCAAGCTGGCCCGGTCTTTATATTTTCAGCAACGGTCGTGAAGGAAGTATGGGCTGGCAGTTAAATTCAGGCAAACAAATTTATCTGCATCGCCAGGCTTTTGCCTGCCATACCGCATCAGCCTGTACCCAAGCAATCCTTTCCCTGCCAAACGGTTTTTATGAGGGCCTATCTCTTTTTTTCAATCTTCCCGTAATAAAAGAACAGCCGCCATCGCTGTTCGAGGAAGCCGGTTTGCATTCATTTCAGCTTCTCGCTGCATGCTTTCCTGACGAATCTGGAGAGGCTTTCTGGCAAAATGATACGGAATTACAGCGGATTATTTCCTTTTTTTGGGACCAGCCAGCCCTTCTCTCGAACGCTTATGAAAAGTTAAAAGTTTTAGAACTGTTGCTCCATTTAAGCCGCTTTCCCCTTCATAAGCGTCAACATTTATCTGCTTATCCATCGGAACAAGTGGCCTTAGTACAAAAAATCCACTACGATTTATTACAAAAATTGGACCAGCGCATCACAATTGACACACTGGCCCAACAATATCTCATAAATCAGACGACTTTAAAAAACGTATTTAAAGCAGTCTATGGTACTTCTCTGGCAGCCCATATCAAAGAGCACCGGCTGCTGCAAGCTGCGGAACTTCTCTGCCATAGTCAAGATTCAATGGCAGAAATCGCAGCCAAAGTCGGGTATGAAAGCCAGAGCCGATTTTCTGCAGCTTTCAAAAAACGTTTCGGTGAATTACCTACGCAATATCGGAAAACACATTAGAAAGAAACCCATTCTCCATCATCGGGCATAATATAATGGTCCACCCCACGGGCCATGAGCCGGCTGCGCAGAGTATATCTCGTCAAAGAGGCATGGGCTACATTATCCAGATGAGTAAGAAGAAGCTGAGACTGCGGAACAGTCTTTGCTACACAAGCTACATCTTCATCGCCCATGATGAGCCGGCCATTTTCTACAGTTTCAGCCGCACAAGCATTTAATGCGACGACATCAGGGCGATACGTTTTCAGCGTATTTTCCACTTCAGGATACCATACGGTATCACCAGCGACATAAAGGGTAGGTTCGTCTGCGCTCTGGAAGAGGATCCCCATAGCGTCACCGCAAGGAACGATGGTACCATGGCGTGCCGGCATATGTTGAAGGGTAAGGCCCTCGAGAGTCAACGGAGACTTAGACAAAACCTGTACATCTTGAAATCCAGACTTTTCAAAAATGGCTGCGTCCTGTTCATTCTGCACAAAGACAGGAATGGACTTATCCAAAGGCTGGCCTACGGTCCCATCGGCAGCTATATCAACATGGTCTGGATGGATGTGCGTTACGATGTAATAATCGACACCATTCAGAATTTCCTGCGGCGTCTTAGGCAGTCCATAAATCGGCATGGCAATTTCCATTTTAACCGGGTCCGGAATCATGTATGGCTTCCCCGGAATATCTCCGAAACTACCAAGGCTTCCTTTTCCACAAAGCCAGGGGTCAATTAAAAAGGTCTTCCCTTGATATACAATTTTAAGTGTAGCATTGCGAATCTGCTGAATGTCCATTATTTTCTCTCCTTTATTCTTTACAATAAATATTTTTATTGACACTATGTTCAATATCTATTATATTAAACGCAAGAAAACATTCAACAGTCACCTTCGAGGAAGTGTCTGATAATGGACACTTCTCCCAAATTGTCTAGAAAGTAAGGAGGTATCCTTCATGACGCAAAAGTTAGATCGTCGCACCCGCTATACGCGTTCTGTTATCAAGCAATCTTTTTTGGAACTGCTCCAAAAGTATCCCTTTCCGAAAGTCACAGTCACGGCTATCTGCAAAAAGGCGGAAATTACACGGGCTACGTTCTACTTGCATTATATGGATATCTATGCCTTGTTAGACGCCATCCTTGAGGAAGCGCTGCATTTATCCGAAAATACAAATCCTGATAAATCCTTGGCCGATTTTCTTTACCAAGCCAGTCAATCAAATGAAGGGGACTCTTTCATCAAGAATAACTATACTATGCTGCCCGTCTGTCAACGCATCGCAGATTCCCCTTGTTACCAAGCACTCTTTTCAGATAAGACCTTAGGGCCTTACATCTTAGAATATATTTTCACACATGAAAAAGCTCAAATGATTTCATTTTTACAAAATCAACTTCAGATTGATGCAACATTAGCGGAAAATCTCTACTTATTCCTGGTCAGCGGGGCTTTTACCATCAACCAGCATCATAAATGGAAAAAAGACGAATCATGGTTCCAGATTCAGGCTATGCTGCTGCGTCTCATTTACCATGGCATCCAGGGGTTGAAAAAATAAAAAAGGACTATCTCATGATGGCAGATGCCTTCATGAGATAGTCCTTTTTACAGTATGGCGGAAAGGGTGGGATTCGAACCCACGGTGCGTTGCCGCATCACTAGTTTTCAAGACTAGCTCCTTAAACCACTCGGACACCTTTCCATGTAGTGCTACCAAAATAGTATAGCAGAACTTTTCCAAAATAGCAATAGACAGGAGCCATCTCCCTTGCGCCGGCCAAAAAAACAAAAAAAGGCAGTCTCCTGTTTAACCGTGCCTGTACGAAACAAGCCGCACGTAGAAGACTGCCTTTGGTAAGGTACAGATCCTTTTGGCGGGAGTGAGCCTCCGCCCCCGTATCCACCAACGGTGTACTTACAGGCAGGGAGCAACAATAAAGGTGGAGTTGCTCCGCTGCGAACACCCATGTAAAGGACCGGCACCCTAAAATAGTAGCGCCTGCAGTGAAAGATTTGATTCACACGCAGCTACTACCCGTACGCCTACACTAATCGCGCGTACAGGAGATACTATTTTAAGAACCCCGATTACCATAACCAGGGATTCCATAATCACTGTACCATAGAACGGGAAAAAAAGAAAGGTTATTTTTTGTGAAAGAAATGGGGAGCATCGCCCCACTGCCCCAGACCTACTGTATCCCCCACTGATGCCACGCGGCCGCTCAGGCAGTTGCGGCACTGTTCGGCCTGTTCATCGACGCAGGGTTTGTTGTCGTAGAGAAGGTACTGGGAACGGAACTGGGGAAGCGTCACGATGGGCATGAGGATATTGGCGCCGGCCCTGAGTCCCAGTTCCCGTCCCAGGGGATGGAGAGCCTGCAGGGCCGTCGTCGCCGCGATGTTGACATCCCTCAGGAAGAGACGCGTCACAGCAATCATGGCAAGGCCCAGATGGAGACGGTGCAGTTTATCCGCCTGGGAATCGCATCCGGCAGCGAGGACTTCCTTTCCAATCGGGGTCTGATGATGGACGACATAAGGCCCCATGCCGATCATGTCGATATTCATATCCCGGTAAAAGAGGATATCGTCTGCCAGATCTTCCAGAGTCTGCCCCGGCAGGCCGATCATATCCCCCGTCCCCACCTGATAGCCGATCCGGCCCAGTGCGCGGAGACAATCCCGGCGCACCGTCCATTCGTGATGGCCGTCCTGGGGATGGAGCCGGGCATAGAGAGCGGGATTGCTGGTCTCTATGCGCAGCAGATAGCGGTGGGCGCCGGCGGCAAACCAGCGGCGGTACGTTTCTTCCGTCTGTTCCCCTACGCACAGGGTCAGGCCGAGACCACCATTTCCAATCTTCTTGATGTCCCGCACGAGGTCTTCTATATAAGAAATAAATTCCTCATCCTGCCGTTCGCCTGACTGAAGAGTCAGCGACCCATAGCCGGCCTCATAGGTCCAGCGGGCCATGGCCAGGATATCGTCCCGTTCCGTATCGAACCGCTCCACCTCCGCATTATCGCGGCGGATGCCGCAATAGCGGCAATTCTTGATGCAGCGGTTGGAAAATTCGATGAGCCCCCGGTAATAAGCGACCCGGCCGACGGTTTCCGCTTTTACGGCATAGGCCGCATCATACAGGGCCTGCCGGTCATCGGCATCGGTAAGGCCGAGAAGCGTCACCAGATCCTTCCGGTCCATAGCCGGCCCTTTGGCCAGCAGCGCACGCAGCGCCGGTGATACTGCCATAGACATCCTCCTTTAATTGCGGTTTTCCAGTCCCGTTTTTTCAAAGACGATGAACGCCAGACTGAGAATCATAGCAACGACCGTAGCCAGACCCATCCCTTTCAGCTGTACCGGACCGACGGCAATCGTTGCCCCTGACAAGCCCGTAATCATGGTGACAGCCGTGAGGATCAGATTCTTGGACCGGGTATAATCGACTTTCTTTTCGACGAGCATGCGGATGCCCGATGCGGCAATGAAGCCAAAGAGCAGGATGCACACCCCGCCCATGACCGGCGTCGGGATGCCATGGATGAGAGCAGCAATCTTGCCGATGAAGGAAAACAGGATGGCAAAGACGGCGGCACCGCCGATGACCCACGTACTGTATACACCGGTGATGGCCATGACGCCCATATTTTCCCCGTAAGTCGTATTCGGCGTCGAACCGACGAGACCGGAAATGACGTTGGACAGGCCGTCGGCAAAGAGACTGCGGTGCAGGCCCGGATCCTTGATGAGATTCCGCCCGACGATATCACTGGTGACAAAGAGGTGTCCCAGATGTTCGGCAAAGACGACGAACAAGGCCGGCATGATCATCATGATGGCACTGAAATTAAATTCCGGCTTGTAGAACGTCGGCACGGCAAACCAGGGCGTTTCTTCCACAGCCGTCAGATCGACGACGCCCATGAAATACGACAGGATATAGCCGGACACGACACCGATCAGGATAGGGATGATGCCGATGAAGCCCCGGCCGAGGAGCGTCGCCAGAATAGTGACGATGAGAGTAAAGGTAGAAATGATCATGGCCGTTTCATTGCTCATCCCCTGGGCATCGCCGAGGTAGCCCGACATGGTCATGGCAAGCGGTGCCAGTTCCAGCCCGATAATGGCTACGATAGCACCCATGGCAGCCGGCGGGAAGAGGATGTCGATCCACTTCGTCCCCACTTTATCGACGATCGCCGCCAGTATCATGAACGACAGGCCGAAAACGATGAACCCGCCCTGGGCATCACCGTAGGTCATGCCCGGCGTAGCGCATACGGCCAGGACCGGGGAAATAAAGGCAAAACTGGAGCCGAGATAGGCCGGCAGCCGCCATTTGCAGATGGTCAGGTACAAGAGCGTGCCGATGCCATTCATAAACAAGGCCGTAGCCGGATCGACGTGGAGCAGGAACGGCACCAGTACGGTCGATCCAAACATAGCAAACAAATGCTGCAGACTCAGAGGGATTGTCGGCAGAATCGGCAATCGTTCATCTACCTGTATAATTCTTCGTTCCATGAAAAAGCCTCCTAATCAATATCATCGCAGAGGAAAACGGCTGCGCGTCTCCTCTTTCATCGAATGCAGGGCCGGCTGCTCCCGCAGGCGGGCGTCGATAACGGCCTCGCGGTAATTGCGGTGGGCAATGTTGAGGAGCAGCGCCGCGGCAATCATGTTGAGCAAAAGCGACGTGCCACCATAGCTGATAAACGGCAGCGGTACACCGACGACAGGCAGGATGCCGCTGACCATGGCCAGATTGATCATCCCCTGACCGCCAAAGTACATGGTAATCCCTACGGTCAGCAATTTTCCAAAGGTATCGCGCGTATTCCAGGCACAGTTGCAGCCGAAATAAATAATCATACTGAACAGGACCAGCATAAATATAGAACCGCGCATCCCCCATTCCTGGGCCAGGACGGCAAAGGCAAAGTCCGTATGGGCTTCGGGCAGATAACTGAACTTGCTGATACCTTCACCCAGCCCCTGCCCCATAATGCCGCCGGAACCGATAGCGATGAGCCCCTGCACGGTCTGATACCCCAGCGTCTTTTCATAGGACCAGGGATCATACCAGGAAATAATGCGGTTCATGCGGTATGGCGCCGAGAGCAGGTACACGATGCCTACGGCAAGAGTCGCCAGAAGAGGCACCTTGGCCTTGAGGATACTGGCTCCGCTCACCCAGAACATAACAAGCGGCAGGAATAAAATAACCAGAGCCGTGCCGGCATCAGGCTGGCGGAACACGAGGATGCCCAGGAGAAGCGGCGGCAGCAGCAGCGGATGGGGCACAAAGCGGATCCGTTTCCACCGCGGCTCTTTCCCTGTTTGGGACGGGAAAAACGCCGACAGGGGCGAGAAAAATTCGATATGGCCTTTCTTATCCCACAGTGGCGCCAGCTTGTCAGCCGTAAAAAGGATGACGACCAGCTTGGCGATTTCCGAAGGCTGGAAGGTAAATCCTCCTGCCCCGAGCCAGCGCCGGGCGCCGTTGACGACGATTCCCGCCGCCAGCACGGCAACAAGCAGGATAACCGTAAAGACGAACAGGCGGACCGACCATTTCTTCCACATATGATAGTCCTTTTTGTAGACAAACAAGGCCGGTACCAGCCCCAGGGACAGATACACACCCTGCCGGATGAGATGGCCGTAAGCACTGCCCCCTTCTGCCATATCCTCGACAAAAGTCGAACTGAACACATTGGACGTGCCGATGATGATCAGCAGAAAAAAAGCAATGAGGAGCATCCAGAAATTGCGGCGCATCTCCTTAGTGTGCGGATTCATCAGCCTTCACCTCCGCAGGGCGGGTGGCGGCGCAATGGAAAATCGGCTGCCCTTTGGCACTGAATTTCGCTTCGTATTCCGTCATCGCTTCATTGACGATATCACTATGATGCAGATCATAGGTCACCTCTGACAACGGCCAGTTCCGCTGGCGGAATTCTTCCAGCGTAAAATCGAACAGACCGGCATTATCGGATTTGAACAATACCATGCCTCCCGGAGCCAGCAGCCGGGCATAGCGGTCCAGAAACAGACGGTACGTCAGACGGCGCTTGGCGTGGCGCGACTTGGGCCAGGGATCACAGAAATTGATGAAAAACCGGTCCACTTCACCGGGAGCAAAGATATCCTCGATTTTTGCCACATCATACTTTAGCAGATGTACATTGGAAACTTCCGCTTCAGCGCATTTCTTTCCGGCATAATACAGGACCCCCGTCTGGATTTCGATCCCGATAAAATTCACCTCCGGGTGCAGCACGGCCATCTGGGAAATGAAATTCCCCTTTCCCGTACCCAGCTCGACCCAGAGCGGCACATCGGGGCGGGCAAACACAGACCGCCAGCGGCCTTTATATTCCTCCGCTCCGGACAGATGGACAAACGAATCATACTCGCGGATGGCATCGTCAATCCAGGGTTTTCTTCGTAAACGCATAGCATAACTCCTTTAAAAAAGGCTGATTCCATCACACGAAATCAGCCATAGACATAAATTTACTTGTACTATTATAGGTAATATAAAAGGCACTGTCAAGACGGGGACGGCAGGCAGGCGTCAGATGCTCATGACCTTTCCCCTCTGTTCCCACAATAAACTCCAGTACCTGGGAAAAGGCAATACTCATAATGTCATGGACGGGAAACAATACGATAAATAATACCACTTCCAGAGCAGCCCCACAAGACCTGCATCATAACGCCAAACCTGTCACCTCATTTCCAAATATGCAAATGATTATCAGGGATATATCAGTAAGTTTCTACATATGACATTCAAACACATACAGCCAATCACGGTGATTCATTTCTAACAGCCGTCTCTTACCATCGTCAGCATCCATGAGAAAATTATCGTATTGATCCACCACAGCCGCGAGGTACAATTTTTCATGTTCATTCTGGGGATTCAGCTCTTCTAGGGGTACAATCTGCTTCGCTTTCCCTGACTTAGGCCAGGAAATAATAGTATGCCTTCCGACGACACGTATGACACGGCAAGTTTCTTCCTCAAAATAGTCAATATAATCCGGTATTAATGCACACATCCTATCTATTATGTTTTTACGATTGCCAATGACAGCTACATTGTACCGTCCCATACGTCACTCCTCCTATTCTGTAAACCGTTCAATCACTCGTATTGTTACATAATATGATACCTTCATCGAACATATGTGTCAATCCATCGGGCCCGGCCTTTTTATCATATGAGTCCCAATTTCTGAGTCCGAGGATGCTGCACGTCGAACGGACAATCGGACTCATAATGAACTCTTTATTGAAATAAGAACCCTTCCGCCACTTCGTGGCCCTCCTTCCCTTATCAGGGACGACAAAGATACCCGGTCCGTCAAACCGGCTACTGGCTGATGACTGATGACTGCTGCCCTTCCTGCTAACCACTAATCACTGGCCACCAGCTACCAGCCTTTCCCGCTTCGACGGACGGCCTGCGGCCTTTTCATCAAACGTTAAACTATCTTTTCCAACCTACAAACAACAGCCCTTTCCCGTACGAACAGGAAAGGGCTGTCTCTTACTTCCAGGCCGGCAGGAGCTCGCCTTTGAAGTTTTCTTCGATGTATTGTCTGACTTCCGGAGACTGGAAGGCTTTGACAAATTTCTGATATGCCGGGTTGTCTTTGTCTTTGGCCCGGGCGGCGATGACGTTGACATAGGGGCTGGTATCGTCTTCGGTGGCGATACGGTCGCTGATGCGCAGGCCGGCGGTGATGGCGTATCCGGCGTTGATGATGGCGCCGTCGGCATCATCGATGGAACGGGGCAGCTGGCCGGCTTCCAGTTCTACGATGTCGATGTGCCTGGGATTGGAGGTGATGTCCTGGGTCGTCAGTTTGGTCTGGTCGGCACCATCCCGGAGGGTGATCCAGCCCAGTTTGCTCAGGAGCAGCAGAGCCCGGCTGCCATTATTGGGGTCGTTGGGGATGGCGATGCGGGCGCCGTCCGGTACGTCTTTGATATCCGTATAGCGGTGGGAATAGAGGGCAATCGGTGCCAGGTAGGTATCGCCGATGGGGACGAGATCAGTACCATTTTTTTCATTGAACGTATTGAGGAACGGCACGTGCTGATAGGAGTTGAGGTCGATATCGCCATCGGCCAGGGCTTTATCAGGTGTGATGTAGTCCGAGAATACCTTGACTTTGACGGTCAGGCCATCTTTGGCCGCGACCTTGGCGACCTGTTCCATGATCTGTTCCCCCGATCCGGGGTTGACGCCTACGGTGATTTCTTTCTTTTCCGCACTGCCATTCTGAGTGCTGCCACAGCCTGCCAGGACGGCGGTCAGGGCCAGGGCGGTGAGAGTCAGGGTGATGATTTTTTTCCATTGAATATGCATGTCATATTCCTCCTTTTATTTGTATACAAAATCGGTATATTTTATATTTGCAGGGATACGGCAGTGCGCATCTCCGTATGCAGGGAATCAGCGGATGGCCGTATCGATGATTTTCTGTGCTTCTTCCGGCACGCCCCGGCCTTCTACGGCGTTGGCCGATCCGAAATCGCGGCAGTGTGCCGCCCCGTCTGCTGTGACGGAATGCATGCCATAGCGTTTGCGGTCGGCCCCTACGGGACAAACGGCAATACAGACGCCGCAGGGATAGCGGAATTCCGTCTTGAGTTTCTGATGATAGCCGGCACAGCGCGCTTTGGCCATATCGGCGATGAGCCGGTCGTTCCGGGGCGTAAAGGCATGGGTCGGACAGTTGAAGACGCAGCGCTTGCACTGGATGCACAAGTCTTTTTCCTGCATGGCGTCGGCCGGTACATCAGCGTCGGTAATGACCGATACGAGGCGCACCCGCGGGCCGTATTCGGGCGTGATCAGGGTGTGATTGAGTCCCAGCGTCCCCAGGCCGGCGTATTTTCCGGCAAAGACGTGGGAAAAGGCCGCTTCCGGTTTTTTGACCAGGACGGAAATGTCGCCGTAGCAGTCGCGGGGAAACCAATGAGCCCGGTAACCCCACTGGTTGAGCTTGTTGGCCAGGCGGTATGCCGTGTCATCGAGGAGACGGTTCGTCGTATTGTAACATTCGGAATAGACGACCGATGGCGTCGTTTCAATCATAGGAAGGTAAATCTGTACGCCCAGGACGATGACCGTCCGGCTCCAGGGCCAGATGGACTGGGGCCAGTACGCTTCGGCCACTTCTCCCTGCTGCGGCCAGCGGTCTACGCTGGCAAATCCCACAATATTGGCCCCCAGGCGCAGGGCCTGCCGTTTGATCCGTTGTTTCAGGGCACTTCGCTGCTGCCCTGTCTGTTTCTGCTGTTCCATCGTATCACCTCATCATAAAAAAAAACTTCCATCCCCGCAAAGGGACGGAAGTACCGTGTTACCACCCAATTTCACCGGCTCTTCACAAAGCCGGCCTTCTCGAGTACGCAGGCCACAGGCCCTCAATACTCCAGCACAGTAACGGGTGCACCCGGGCGGTCTCACTATTCGACCTGCCGGCTCAGAGGCCATCTTCCAGAAGCGATCTTGCATCTCCTCCCACCATGTGGAGACTCTCTGGGCCATTCCTGCTTCTGTACTCTTCTCTTCATTGCCTGTTGTTCAGTTGATGGTGTAAGTTTACCACAGGCACCAGGCTCTGTCAATACAGTTTTTAGAACTTTATTCTAATTTTATTTCTTCTGCCCGTATCTGAGTGAAGTCTTTTATCTTCTGTCATATTCTGTCTTCTATGGCAGGAAATAAAAAATCCATCATCCCCCGGATTCACAAGGAGATGATGGATGGAATGTAATTCTACTATTTATTGGCTTCCAGCCAGTCGAGGGCATACTGGGCAAAGATAGCGGCGCCGTTTCCCAACACGTCCTCATCGACGGTATAGCGGTTGCTGTGCTGGGGATACATGGCATTTTTTTCGGGATTGCGGATGCCGACGATGCCGTAGCAGCAGGGCTTCTTTTCCGTATAGAAGGCAAAATCTTCGCAGGCCATGGTGTGTTCCATGGGGACGACGTTGTCTTCGCCTACGACTTTGGCCGCCGCTTTGGCTCCCAGTCCGGCACAGGCTGTGTCATTGATAGTCGGCGGGGCGATGAGATCCATGTGGAAATCGGCGGTAGCACCGTATTGATGAGCCGTATCGTGGACCATATCGCTCAGCATCGTTTCCAGCAGTTTGCCCGTTTCCGGCAGGAAATAACGGCATGTCCCTTCCATATGGGCTTCGCCGGAGACGATATTAAAGGCCGTGCCACTCCGGACGGTGCCTATGGTCAGGGCAACCGAATCGAGGGGGCTGACCCGGCGGGATACGATGGTCTGGATATTGAGCAGGATAGCCGCCGCTACGACCGAGGCATCGATGCCCTGATGAGGCAGCGATCCGTGGCAGCCCGTGCCGTGAACGTCGATGTAGAAATGGGTGCCGGCGGCAAAGCGGGGGCCGGCCTGGATATTGACCTTGCCGGCAGGCATGTCGAACCAGACATGGGCCGCGTACATGGAGCCGATTTTATCATACCAGTCGCCGAAGCGCAGCATGTATTCCGCACCGGCGCAGAGTTCTTCTGCCGGCTGGAAAACGAAATAGACCGTGCCGCAGATCTGGTCCTGTACTTCGTGGAGGATGTACGCCGCCCCAAGGAGCATGGCGATGTGGTTGTCATGACCACAGGCATGCATTTTGCCTTCGTTTTCCGAAGCAAAGGGAAGGCCTGTCAGTTCTTTGACCGGCAGCCCGTCGATATCGGCGCGGAGTGCTACGGCCTTGCCAGGTTTTCCGCCTTTGAGGCAGGCGACGAGGCCCGTATTCTTTTCCGGGTTGATTTCATAGGGAATTCCCAGTTTGTCCAATTCGGCAGCAATCCGTTTCGTCGTTTCCACTTCCTGGAAACTCAGTTCCGGATGGCGGTGGAACTCCCGCCGCAACGATACGACCGTATCCTGATATTTCTTTGCCAGTTCCTGAATCTGATTCACAACAACCACCCTTTCTACGCACCGCGGCGTCTGGCTTTTTTACTATGCCTCGTCAGCGTGCCCATCATCTGCCACGTCGTCGTCAGTCAGCGTAGCCCCGCTACGCCTCCTTCCATCCTCCTTGCATCTGACGGACCCGCCGACGATGCCTGACGTAAAACGCCAGTCGTCGCGGCGCTTAATCGCTAAGTTTTGTATAAAAATAGTCGGTTCGTCGAACCGGCTTCGACGAACGAACTACGACCAACGGCTCTTCCCGGCCGGCACCCCTTCCGCGGCCTTTTCATCAAACTTCAAACCTCAAACTATCTTTTCACTTCAATACATCCAGTATGTCCATGACGTTGTTTACGATGTGGTCGGCTCCTTCTTTTTCGAACATGGCCCGGGCGTTCTGGCCGTCGAGGCCGGTGAGGGTGCCAATCATGACGGCGCCCATGGCCTTGGCACACCATACGTCGGCCAGGGAGTCGCCTACGACGTAATAGGTCCCCTGTTTGAATGTTTCCGGATGATCTGCGTAATCAGCGTAGCGGTCCGGGTAATGGCCGAAAGCTCCCAGGTAATAAGCAAAGGGATTGGGTTTGTCCAGGGAGCGGTGGAGCAGGGCCGCCGCTTCGTCGACGTCGGTCGAAGTCGAGATGTAGAGAGGATCGAATTCGTCATACCAGCCGTAGTGTCGGAAGGGAATTTCCATTTCCCGGCGGCTGCGGCCGGTGGCGATGGCGATGTCATAGCCGCGGCGCTTCAGTTCCTGGAACAGGTGACGGATATCATCCGGATCGGCCAAGGGG
>NZ_DGRS01000019.1:0-15799 GCF_002391155.1 Megasphaera sp. UBA4382
AGGCGATGATATCCTTGATTTCCTTTCGGTCATAGAATTTCGTACCGCCTACCATGGTATAGGGAATCGAATAGCGCATCAGTTTTTCTTCCAGTACACGGGACTGGGAGTTGGTGCGAAACAGAATGGCCATATCGCCGTACGGCTCATTTTCGATGGTATGACGGTTATAGATGACGCCAGCTACATAATCGGCTTCATCGTGTTCCGTCTGGGCGTGATAATGTATGATTTTATGGCCTTCCGGATTTTCCGTCCACAGATTTTTCTGCGGCCGGTCCATATTGTTGTCGATGACGGCATTAGCTGCTTTGAGGATTGTTTTGGTAGAACGGTAATTCTGCTCCAGCTTGATGGACGCAGCCTGAGGGTAGTCGCGGTTGAAATCCATGATATTGCGGATATCGGCACCACGCCAGGCGTAGATGCTCTGATCGGCATCGCCGACGACGCAGATGTTCTTCCATTTGGCCGCCAGGATGTGGGTCAGCATGTACTGGGCATGGTTCGTATCCTGATATTCATCGACGAGAATATACTGGAAGCGGTCCTGATATTTTTCCCGGACCTCTTCGTTTTCCTGCAGCAGGCGCACAGCCAGGAGCAGCAAATCGTCGAAGTCGAGGGCATTATTGGCTTTCAGTTTCTTTTCATACAGGTCGTAGACATCGGCTACTTTTTGTTCATAGAAATCACCGGCCCGGCGGGCGAACGCCTGGGAATCCATGAGCGCATTCTTGGCTCCGGAGATAGTTCCCAGAACGGATCGCGGGGGAAATTGCTTATCGTCCAGATTCAGTTCTTTCAGGCAGTCCTTGACGAGTGTCTGCTGGTCCGTCGCATCGTAAATCGTGAAATTCCGGGTATACCCTTGAAATCCGTCGATTTCAAAACGCAGCAGTTTGGCACAAAAAGAATGGAACGTACTGAGCCAGATGCGTTCTGCTTCGGCACCGACAAGATTTTCTACACGTTCCCGCATTTCCCTGGCAGCTTTATTGGTAAAGGTGATGGCCAGGATGCGATATGGCGCAATGCCTAGCTCCAGTAAATGGGCAATCCGGCAGGTCAGTACCTTTGTTTTACCCGATCCGGCACCGGCCGTGATGAGCAGCGGCCCTTCTGTATGCTGGACAGCTTCGAACTGGCGTTCGTTAAGAGTAGCAAAAATAGGATTCATTCAAACTCCTTTATGAGACGGCATACGTATAAAATGGGACTGCCGCACGACGACAGTCCCTTGTTGGATTACAGGTATAGCAAAACTTATTTCAGAGCCGTCAGGATTGGCGGAACGATCTGTTTCTTACGGCTCATGACGCCCGGGAGATAGACTTCCTTATCGACGACGTCTTTGGCAAAGGCCTTGGTGACTACGTCATCCATGTTGCCGGCAAAGATCAGGTTGGTCGATTCGTCGATGATGCTGGTAATCATGAGGAATGCGGCATCGTAACTGTGGGCAGCGCGCATTTTTTCCAGCGCATTGAGCAATACGTCTTTCTGCTGCAGAAGATCCGATGTGTCCATGACCTGAACCTGGGAAATCGTAAAGGTCTTGCCGCTATCAGAAAATTCTTTCATGTCGTTGGCAGCAATTTCTTCCGGTGTAAGATCCGATACATTGGCGCCGGCTTTCAGCATTTCCATGCCATATTTTTCGACATCGACGCCGGCAATAGCAGCCAGTTCAGAGGCGGTCTTCTTATCTTCTTCCGTGCAGGTAGGGCTGCGGAACAGGACCGTGTCGGAGATTACGGCCGAAAGGAGAAGGCCGGCTATATCCTTAGGAATAGCGATGCCTGCCTGTTTGTACAGACCGGTTACGATCGTCGCCGTGCAGCCTACCGGACGGAAGAGAATGAAAATCGGGCCTTCTGTCGAAAGGGTGCCGCCGATGCGGTGGTGGTCTACGACACCGACGATGTCGGCATCTTCAGAACCGTCGATGATCTGTTTCTTTTCGTTGTGGTCTACGAGGATGACCTGCTGTTTTTCTGCAGCAGCTACGCATTCGGCACATACCATGCCGACGTATTTGCCATCATCGACGACGACATATTTGCCGTCTTGCGGGATATCACAACCTTTATCCGTCGTCTGGAAGAAGCGGTCCGGATCATGTACCAGGTCTTTGACCATGCTCAGTTCTTCCCCGGTAACGGTCTTGATGAATTCTTCTGCCAGGGCGGCCCGGTCGATGACACCTACGAATGTACCATTGTCGGCAACGGGAGCGATGGGAGACGGATGAGCTGCAAACCATTTGGCTGCGTCTTTGAGGCTGGCGCTGATTTTCAGTGCTTCAACTTCTGTATGGACAGCATCGCCCACTTTGATATAAAAATCTTTGACGATCGGCTGTGGTTCGACGTGGAAATAATCGAGCGCAAAGGCCGTTTCCTTATTCATTTCACCAGCCCGGATAGCGACGGCGTCGATGCCCTGGAGCTGTTTTAATTTCGCGAATGCAAGGGAGGAACAGATAGAATCTGTATCGGGGCTTTTATGCCCTGTAACAAAAATTGGTTTTGCCACAATAAATCACCTCATTAAATACTTGTAATTTAATTAATCCTGTTGTTTATTATACCATACGTCACGGCCCCCTGCCATAGGAGGGCACCAATATGGATAAAAAAAAGACTGCCATCAGACAGTCTTTTTTCCAGTGTTCTTGCCTGCAAATTAGCGGCGTTCGCGGATACGGGCAGCTTTGCCTGTAAGACCGCGCAGATAGTTCAGCTTTGCACGACGAACGATACCATGACGTACAACTTCGATTTTGGCCAGACGCGGGGAATGTACCAGGAAAGTACGTTCAACGCCGACACCGTAGGAAACACGACGAACCGTGAATGTTTCACGGACACCGCCGTTCTGACGGCCGATAACGACGCCTTCAAATACCTGGATACGTTCGCGGTTGCCTTCGACAACCTTTACGTGTACCTTGACGGTATCGCCAGGGCGGAAATCGGGGATGTCCTTACGAAGCTGTTCTTGTTCAAGTACGCTGATGATGTTCATGTTTATTTTCCTCCTATAAGACATTCGTGCCCGCGTCATCACCCAGCTGTGACAATCGCCTTACGGGCAGAGGACTGCCTAAATTAACAGCGATATTATACCATAGGAGAAACAGTATTGCAAGCTTTTTTTAGATAACGGCTCCGCTTGGCATAAAGCTCTGGCTCATGTGGAAAATATACTTCTGGTATTTCTTTTCCAGCTTAGTCGGATAGACGACGGAAAAGCAGACATAGGTATTCGTATCATTCAGGAGATACAGTTCTTTATAGAAATTCCTGCCGTCTTTCGTCCAGGCGATGGCATAGTGATTGACCGTCTTATTGTCTGTCGTCAGTTTTGGGGATCCATTCATGCCGATATCCATGTTGTACAATTCATCCAGGGAAAAATTCATCTGATTCTTAACGGCATAGGTCGTGACGACGACTTTATTTTTGAGGTCCTGGAAATAGCAGCCATCTCCCCCTTCATTTTCGTCGGCTTTATTGACTTCTGTCGGAATATCCAGCGCATAATGATAGTTGCTGTTGATGTAGCGGTAATAATTCATATCGTTAGCCTGATAGACCATGATTTTGGCATAGCTGTCTTTATCGGAGCTGTCCAGCAGTCCATACGGTGTATTAGCTGCCAGGGCTGTGGAGGAAACGAGAGCCAGACCAGCCAGAAGCAGCGCGATTTTCTTTCCTTTCATCCATATCATTCCCTTCGTATACATCATTTAAAAATAGATGTGGAGCGGATCCACATCTATTTTTGCTTCTATTATATCATGAATTTGTCATATCGTCAGCCGAATACTACAGACTGTAAGAAGATTGTGACACACCCATCTGCTGTATCAGCTCAATTTCTTGATATCGCCGATAGGCTGGATCAGGCTGAAGGTCAGCGTCAGGAGATTGAGACGGTTCTGTTTGACCGCTTCGTCTTTATGCATGACCAGGACGTTGTCGAGGAAGGCATTGATGGCCCCGATGCCTTCCGTCAGGACTTCGGCAGCGCCGGCATAGTCGTATACTGCGTATTTTTGCGGCAGATTGGCCTGCATGGCTACGACGGCTCCATAAAGGGCCCGTTCTTCTTCTGTTTCAAAGAGGTCCGGATTAACCTGAGTATCGTCAGCGTCTTTGACCATGTTCCCTACACGGGTATAAGCCTGGAGCAGTTCGGTCTGGCTCATGAGGTCGGCCCGGATGAGCGCATCGGCTCTCTTGGCCGCTTCCGATGCATTGAGCGTATCCGATGCCAGTACGCAGTCGATGATATGATAATCCATCCCTTTATCCTGGAAGATATTTTTCAGACGCAGGGTGAAGTATTCATTGAGCTGGCTCATGACTTCGGCCTGCTTATCTTCTTCCACGTGAAGGAGATTGAGAATGAAAGCAAAGACTTCGTCACAGTTGAGGTTCCAACCGGCATCCATGAGGATATTCAGGATACCGATAGTCTGGCGGCGCAGAGCAAAGGGATCCTGCGACCCTGTCGGAATGAGGCCCAAACTGAACGAGCCGGTAATGGTATCGAATTTATCGGCAATGCCGAGGACTTTACCCATCGTAGTCTGAGGCAGTTCGTCGCCGGCAAAACGCGGCAGATACTGTTCGTTGATGGCATCGGCAATTTCCTGCTTTTCGCCGTCAATCATGGCATATTCTCGTCCCATGACGCCCTGAAGTTCCGTAAATTCAGCTACCATCTGGGTCAGAAGGTCAGTCTTGGCCAAGTCGGACAGGCGGGTAAGGTCGCCATCATCGAGGCCCAGATCCAGTTTGTGATTGAGGAATGTCGTAATCTGTTCCAGACGCTGTGCCTTATCTTTGAGTGTACCCAGGCCGTCCTGGAATACGATGCGCTGCAGGTCATCGACGCGGTCGATAAGTTTCTTTTTCTTATCTTCTTCAAAGAAGAACTTGGCATCATCCAGGCGGGCGCGCAGTACCCGTTCATTGCCGTGCTGGACCGTTTCCAGATGATAGTCATCGCCATTGCGGACGGTGAGGAACAGGTTCATGAGCTTGCCGTCTTTATCGCGCATGGGGAAATACCGCTGATGGTCTTTCATCGGCGTAATGATGGCCGCTTCCGGGAGCTGGAGGAATTCCGTATCGAATTCGCCGCACAGGGCCGTAGGATATTCGACGAGGAATACGACTTCTTCCAGGAGGTCTTCATCCATGATGATCGTACCGCCCTTTTCGTCCGCCAGTTTCTGCATGCCCTGGAGAATCATCTGTTTGCGTTCTTCCGGATCGACGATGAGGAAATGTTCTCTCGTTACGGCTTCATAGTCTTTCATAGACGGGATTTCAAAATCGCCCGTACCGAGGAAACGGTGGCCGCGGCTGATGCGCCCGGATTTTACTTTGGCAATTTCAAAGGGAACGACATCCGTGCCAAAGAGCGCTACGAACCAGCGCAGAGGCCGTACGAAATGAACCGTCTGGTCACCCCAGATCATGCTCTTGGGGAAACTCAGGGACAGGATGATATCTTTCAGGATATCCGGCAGCAGACTGGCTGTATCCTTGCCGATTGTCGTAACGTTGGCATAGACATACCCGTCTTCTACGACCAGGTCTTCTACGGCTATCTTCTGGCCCCGGGCAAACCCCATAGCAGCTTTCGTCGGTTTGCCTTCACTGTCATAGGCAATCTTGACGGACGGCCCTTTGTTCTTGGCCGATACATCGGACTGCTTTTCTGCCACACCAGCGATCAGAAGAGCTACACGGCGCGGCGTGCCCAGCGAGCGGATGGATTCATAGGATATGTTAGCTTCATCCAGTTTTTTATGGGCCAGATCCTTAATCTGACTGAGGATACTCGGCATATAATGAGCCGGGATTTCTTCCGTACCAATTTCAAGCAGTAAATCTTTGCTCATTTATTTTTCCTCCTTCAACATAGGGAACCCCAGTTTTTTACGCTGTTCGAGATAGGCTTTGGCGCAGGCCCGGGACAAGTTGCGGACACGGCCGATAAAAGCAGCCCGTTCACTGACGCTGATAGCGCCCCGCGCATCGAGCAGGTTGAACGTATGAGAGCATTTCAGCGCATAGTCATAGGCAGGCAGGACAAAGCCGGCTTCGATGGTCCGCATGGCTTCGGCTTCATAGAGGTCAAAGAGATGGAACAGCAGCTTGGCATCGCTGACTTCAAAGGCATAGGACGACTGTTCGAATTCGTTCTGATGGAAAATATCCCCATAAGTCACGCCGTCCGTCCATTCCAGGTCGTATACGTTGTCTACACCCTGAATGTACATGGCCAGTCGTTCCATGCCATATGTGATTTCCGATGATACAGGATGAACGTCTATGCCGCCCACCTGCTGGAAATAAGTAAACTGTGTGACTTCCATGCCGTCGAGCCAGACTTCCCAGCCGAGACCCCAGGCACCCAGTGTCGGCGATTCCCAGTTGTCTTCGACAAAGCGGATATCGTGTTCTCTCGGGTTGATGCCCAGTACTTCCAGACTCTGCAGATACAGTTCCTGGATATTGTCCGGGCTCGGTTTGCAGATGACCTGGAACTGATGATGCTGATACAGCCGGTTTGGATTATCGCCATAACGGCCATCGGCCGGACGGCGGGACGGTTCGACGTATGCGACGTGCCACGGTTCCGGTCCCAGCGTACGCAGGAACGTCGCCGGATTCATTGTACCTGCCCCTTTTTCT
The DNA here is from genome assembly GCF_002391155.1 of Megasphaera sp. UBA4382. Taxonomy (NCBI): domain Bacteria; kingdom Bacillati; phylum Bacillota; class Negativicutes; order Veillonellales; family Veillonellaceae; genus Megasphaera; species Megasphaera sp. UBA4382. The sequence goes on from NZ_DGRS01000019.1 coordinate 6,720, forward strand.
ACATCATACGGTTCCTGGATGATGCAGCCTTGGGAGGACCAAAATTTCTTCAAAGCGAAGCTCATTTCCTGAAAGTTCATGTTGCTTTTCCCTCCTGTACAAAAAAAGTCCCTGTAACATCTCTTGATGTTACAGGGACGAGTTAACACCCGCGGTTCCACCCTGATTGGTCGATTGACCCGCTCACTTTATGCAGCCATACACACCACAACGGCTTCCGGCTGCCGCCTTCAGAATGCCTTCTGCACTCCTTCTGGCAGGCTCACACCTTCCCTGCCTCGCTGTGGCGGACTGCATACTACTTTCTTTCATCGGCTTTCATGCCACTAATCATAGCAAATCTTGTGGGAGTTGTCAATCATGAGGATAGAGACCGTTAAATCATCTTCGTCTTGCCCGACGAAGTAATCAGGCTGACGATGACGAAGACAAGCGTGTTGATGCACAGGGCAAAGAATCCGGCATTGATATGGACCGAACCGAGGGCAACGGGATCCATTTTGCTCAGGATGAGGAAGAATACCAGGAATTCTCCGACAATGAGGCCACAGACGGCGCCGAGCTTGCTGGCTTTTTTCCAGAACAGGCCGAGTACGATAATCGGGAAGAACTGAGTAACGCCGGCATAGCCCGTGAGCAGCAGATTGACCAGCAGGTTGGCATGGAAAATGGAAAGGTAAAGAGCAACAGCCGTCAGGATGAGGATGAGATACCGGGCTACGTTCTTCATGTGTTCTGGTGTAACGTGTTCATCGTTATGACGGAAGCCGCGTACATAAATGTTGCGGGAAATGAGCAGCGACGTAGAAAGGAGCAGATCCGCTGCGGGAATCATGCAGGCCAGAGCGCCGGCACCGCCGAGGATTCCCAGTACCCATGTCGGGAACGTATCCTTTACGAGGAACAGGAATGCCATATCGGTACGAGGCAGCGGATTGCTGGCGTATACGATGACTGCCGTAAAGCCGACGAGCATTGGGAAAATCAGTGCCAGCTGGGCAAAGGGCAGATAAATGGCATTATGACGCGGTACGTCCGGGTCTTTGGCACTGAACGTATTGGTCGAAAAATGGGGCCACATATAAAAACCCAGGGCAGTCAGTGCGATGGTAGACATCCCCCAGGTCACATCGAGGTTCTTCGTACCGCCAGGGAAAGTCAGGAAATCGGGTTTAATCGATTCTACGGCTGTAAACATTTCAGAGAAACCGCCGCAGTAATGATACGGAAGATAAATACCAAAAATCAGCATAGCAGCGATCATGCTGACGTCCTTAAATACTGCCGTAGAAGCAACACCTTTCAGGCCGCTCAGGAAGACGAATGCCGCAACCATGACGAAGGCGATGAGCATGGCCTGGACGCGGCCGATGGCTCCGAGAGAAGCGACTTCCACGATAAGACCCAGAGCAGTAAGCTGCAGCTGCAGATACGGCAGGAGGAAAGCGACGCCGACACAGGAAATGAAAATCCCAAGGGGACGGCTGCTGTAGAGATATTCTACCATGTCTGCCTGGGTAACTAATTTATGACGATGGCCGAGCGCACAGACACGGGGCAATACGTGGTAACCGACGAGATATGCCAGACCGCCATAAGCCAGGATATAGAAGGTAGGGCCCCCACGGGCATATGCCCAGCCACTGGCACCTAAGAAAGCAAAGGCGGTGTATACTTCCCCGCACATAATGAACCAGTTCAGCCAGCGCCCGAAATTACGGCCGCCGACAGCCCAGTTTTCAGCACTCATTTTTCTATCCTTCAGGCCCGGAATAGCACCGAGAATAGAGATACCGATAATAAAAGCAAATAAAATGATTAATGCACCGAAATTGTCCATCCAGTTCACATCCCCTCTTGCACTTATTTGATGTCATCACGACTGACGTTCGGATCCATGTACAAATGATCCTTTGAGGCAATACCGCCAGGTTTGTGGTCCACATTCCACAAAAGCTGCAATGCGATTACGGAAATGATGATTCCTGCCAGTTCCCAGAAGGCGACAAAGGGAAGCCCCAGCACGTAAGGATGAGCCACATTGACAAAGGGAAGACAGAAGATGGACCAGATGAATGGTATGGCTGTAATCAACACTCGCATATACCTCTCTCCTTTCCAGTTGGTATTCCTTCAGGACATAGTTCGCATGAATATTCTTTTACAAAATTAAAATATTCATTTTATTTTTTATTTCCTGAAGAATTCAGTTCGCTGAATGATTAAAGTATAGAACATTTATTAATTTTTTCAAGGGTATTTTGGAAAAACAATTTAAATTTTTAAAATAAATGATTATATTTTTATAAAATTGCCTATTTAATCTATATTTTTAGTATGAATTGAATTTTGTATACAATATGTATGAACCATACACAAGGATTTTCCTGCTCCCCGGGACATACCACATAAAAAAACAGAGTTTGTCCATCGGACAAACTCTGTTGCTCATCAGAAAAGCACTTTAAAAGTTAAATCGCCTCATATATACATTTTTTGCAAAGAAATCAAATGGCACTCAGGACTGTTGCTCATCGAGATAGGTCCAGCCATCTTCCTGATGGACTTTCCCTTCTTTCATGAGATGCCCCAGCGCACGCTTGAACGCCGATTTGCTCAGGCCAAATTTTGCCTTGATGACAGCCGGTGCCGTCGAATCACTGTAGGGCATCTTCCCCTTACGGCTCTGCAGGAATGTTACAATCTGGGCACAGTCTTCATCCATCGCCTTTTCCTTGACCGGTCGCAGAGAAATATTGATACGGCCATCTTCCCGCAGGTAGGTAATGCGCCCTTTGATCATCTGGCCAATCAGGATAGGGCCATGGAACTCGCTGCGGTGCAGGAACGCAATCCACCGTTCCCGGGTCATGATATAGGCACCCTGGTCGTTCATATTATAGACGGCACCTTCTACCCAGTCGCCAATCCTGGCATCGGTCGCCGGCCGGGAAGCGCGGCGCATTTCGTCTTCTACTTCCATGGAAACGGCCAGACGATGGGATTTATCCTCATAGAGACGGACCCATACATATTCCCCTTCTTTCGGCCGTCCCTTCATTTCGGCAAAGGGCATGAAAATCCCCCGCTCTGTCCCGACATCGACAAAGGCGCCGAAACGGGTCGTGTTGATGATAGGGGCATAGCCAATCTGACCGATTTTGATTTTTGGCAGGCGCATGCTGGCAGTCAGCCGGCCTGACGGGTCATGATACAGGAATACGGTCACCGTATCCCCGACAGCAACAGGATGAGTCTGCTGATTTTTGTGCAGCAGGATATCATCATTCGTATTGCCCGTACCGCCATCGAGGAAGGCGCCCATCTCGCCGAGACGGAGCACTTTCAAGGCAGCGATACTGTTTTCCTGCAAAAGTTGATTCATCTTATTCTCCTTCAAAGGGAATCCGCGGTGCATCGCACCAGAGATTTTCCAGTTCATAATAGCTGCGGTCCTGATCGACAAAAACGTGGGTCACCACATCGCCGGCATCGATGAGGATCCAGCGGCCGGAACGGTAGCCTTCGACATGACGGACCGTGTATCCGTTCTTTTCCAGTTCTTCTTCCACGTTGTCGGCAATACTCTGGGCCTGACGGGTATTGCGGGCGCTGCAGATGACAAAATAATCGGCCATGATCGATGCCGTCATCATATCGAGGATGATGATATCCCAGCCTTTTTTGTCATATGCAGCCTGGGCTGCGATTTCATAACAAGTCTTTTCCTTTGTGTCGTGTGTCTGTTCTTTCATTACTAATGGCATTTCTTTCTATCTTCTCCTTTTTTATCCCATCCACGCCGTACTATTCATTGGCTATGGCATGGCTGCTCGTCCCGATAATCTTTTGTACTTCTACGGGATCAAAATTCCATAACGTATCCGATGTAGCCGTTTTCGTTTCTCCACTCTTGGCAATTTCGCCGGGCAGCATGTAAAAGTGAATGTCCGACACGGGCACATTGCGGAATGTCCAGACAAGTCGTGCCATGTCTTTGGCCGATATGTTGGAATCTACGTCGTGCCAGACGCGGTATGCGTTTACCGCATTCGTTATGCCAAAGTGGGTTTCCCGGTCTTCATAAAACGCTTTAAGGAATCGTTCCTGCCGCAGTGCCTGGAAAAGCGGGCCTTCCTTGTCACTATAACTCATATAGCCGGCAGATTCCCGCCCCGTAAGCAGCTGATATCCCTGACCGAGATTAAAATCAACCGCCCCATCGCTGGTTTCCCCGTACATCGGTTTTTCTACATACAGTGGCAGGCCGTCATTGATATCGATCATCCGGGCAAACGATTCAGGCGTAAAAGAAATATAATACGGAATGCGGATGTGGAAGATATCTTCTACGACAGCCCGGGTAAGGCTCATCCCGCCTTCGGTGTAAATATCCTGCAGTGCCTGTACTCCTTTTCCCTTCCGTCCTTCAATCTTGGTGTTATTGGGCAGCATGATGAAATCAACGGTCTTCTTTTCTTTATTGACGGCTGCCAGTCCGACGAAATTCGTCCGCGGCGCCGCTTCTTCATCGACACCGATAACCAGCACATAGAGAGGTATATCCGGACTCTGTTGGGCAAATTCTTCGTTTGCCGGTGACGGACGGAAATGAAACCAGGCCAGTACACCGGCAATGATAGCCAGCCCGATGAGGATTGCCATTCCCAATCTGTGCCAGAACCGGCGTTTCCGTTCATCCGGGCTGACGGTCCGGCGACGCTTGTTCCGCGTCTTCCCTTTCTTTTGCGTTTCACCCATTTTTCTGTCTCCCCTTCTTCTGCATCGCCAGAATCTGGGCATTGCGGTTGATGACCGTGCCGGCAAAAATAAGCTTGTCCTGTTCCAGCAGATGGGAAATGGTCGAATCGTATCCGGCAAGGACCGCCTGGTCCAGGTCTGCAGCGGCCAATTCGCGAAGGTGTTCTACGCCGTCAAAATCACGGTTTTCTTCGATGTAATCGGCAACAAAGATGATCTTTTCCAGTGTCCCCATGACTTCTGCCCCAGTCGTATGATGGGCCAGGGCTGCAAGAAATTCCTCGTCTGTCAGGTGATACTTCGTACGGGCAACGGTAACGGCCGCATACCCATGGAGCAGGCCGCCGTTTGTCATGATGGCATCATCGAGACGGTCGCCGAAAGACTGCCGGGCCAGTTCCTGCATTTCCTCCAGAGGCAGCTGCTTGGCCGCATCGTGCAGAAGACCAGCCGTTTCAGCTTTATCGGGATCATAGTCATTACGCAAAGCCAGCTGACGGGCTGCTTTGGCTACGCCCAGGACATGCTTATACCGGTGGGCAGATAATATGCTTTTTAAATCACTTTTTATTTCTTCTTTTAACGTTGTACTGTACATTGATATATCCCATTCTTCCTGATATAGTCTGCAACGGCCCGGGGAATCATATAGCGGATGCTGCGGCCTTCCCGGATGCGCCGGCGCAGTTCCGTCGAAGAGAGTTCCATGGTCGGTACGGACAGCTTCAGGATGTGATGTCCCAGACTGCCGAAATGCCGGATGACGGGCATAATGGCTTCTGTACCGTCCGGACGGGTTGCGCCGATGAAATGGCACAGACGTAATATATCTTCCGGATGATTCCAGTTCGGAAGGTCCTGTATGGTGTCCGTACCGGAAATGAAATACAATTCATGACTGGGGCCGTACAATTTCTTTAAAAAACGCAGTGTATCCAACGTATACGACGGTCCTCCCCGGCGTATTTCCATGTCGCTGACCGTAAAATAAGGATTATCGGCCGTCGCCAGGCGCGTCATTTCCAGCCGCTGTTGTGCCGTAGCGCCGTGTACTTCTTTATGAGGGGTAATGTATGAAGGAATAAAGAGGACGCGGTCCAGCGAATACGCTTCCCGTGCTTCTTCGGCTATCATCAGGTGTCCCAGGTGGATTGGATTGAAAGTTCCGCCCATAACACCCAATCTAGTGATTTCCATAATAGATATACATACCTCCCCAGATAATAGCCACTACTATTATATATAATAGCAAAAAAATGGCGTAATGTTTATACTCATATTGCGTCTTCGGCGAGGACGCATACTGGCGCAGCGTCCGCACGTATCCGCGCAGGCATCGCATCATTGGCGGATCTGTCCCTTACCGTGGATCAGATATTTATAGCTGACCAGCGCTTCCAGTCCCATCGGTCCCCGGGCATGGAGTTTCTGCGTGCTGATGCCGATTTCTGCGCCAAAGCCAAATTCAAAGCCGTCGGTAAACCGCGTCGAGGCATTGACATACACGGCTGCTGAATCGACTTCCTGCAGGAATCGTTCCGCCGTATCTGTATTTTCCGTGACAATAGTTTCTGAATGATGGGTGCTGTAGCGGCGGATATGATCCAGCGCTTCATCGAGAGATGAAACCGTGCGGATAGACATGATGAGGGCATTGTATTCCGTGCGCCAGTCTTCTTCTGATGCCATTTCTATGCCCGTTCCGCCAGCTTCTCTGGCAGCCGTATCGGCCCTCATTTCAACATGGCGGGCCTTCAGGACCGGTACCAGCTTTTCCATAAGCGGCTGGACGACGTCCTTGTGGACCAGCAGTGTTTCCATGGCATTGCACGTAGAGGGACGGGATACTTTGGCATTTTCAATGATGCTGACGGCCATGTCGAGGTCGGCATCTTTATCGACGTAGACATGGCAGACGCCGCTTCCCGTTTCGATGACCGGAACTTTCGCCGTATCGACGACCATGCGGATCAGACCGGCTCCCCCGCGGGGAATCGCCAGATTGATGTACTGGCGCAGTGTCAGCAGTTCGCCGACCAGGGCCCGGTCGGTATTTTCCATAATCGTAACGGCATCGGACGGAAGGCCGGCACGTGCAATGGCATGGCGGATGACTCCCGCCAGAGCCACGTTGGAATGGATGGCTTCACTGCCTCCGCGCAATACGGTCGCATTACCTGATTTCAGACACAGGACAGCCGCATCGACAGTGACATTAGGGCGGGATTCGAAGATGATGGCAATGACGCCGAGCGGAACGGTCACCTTATCGATATGCAGGCCGTTGGGACGGTCCCAGGATGCCAGCGTCTGCCCGACGGGATCTGGCAGGGCAATGACCTGACGGACTCCTTCAGCCATTCCCCGGATGCGGTCCGGCGTCAGGGTCAGCCTGTCAATCATGGCGTCGCTCATTCCCTTTTCCCGGGCTGCCGCTACATCGGCTGCGTTGGCCTCCATAATAGAACTGGCCTGAGCCAGCAAATCATCTGCAATATAGGTGAGAGCATTATTTTTTACTGTTGTATCCGCATTGGCCAGAGCATACGATGCCTGCCAGGCTGCCCGGGCTTTCCGGACGGCTTCTGATTCCATAGCCTCTTCCCCCTTTAATACATAGCCACGAGATTATCGCGGTGAATGACTTCTTCATAAATGCCGTCATGGCCCAGTACTTTAGGAATATCGGAAGACTGGACGCCTTTGATGGCATTGATATTGATGCTGCTGTAGTTGGCTATCCCTTTAGCAATGATGATGCCATCGTACTGGACGTTGACGATATCTCCCTCCTGGAATATACCTTCTACGGCCGTAATCCCGACGGGAAGAAGACTCGACCCGTGGTCGATGATGGCATCACGGCAGCCCTTATCCACGATGATACTGCCTTTCGCCCTGCTGCCCGAAACGAGCCAGCGTTTCTTGGAGTGAAGAGGCGTATCCTTGGCTTTGAACAGCGTACCTATGGCTTCTCCTCCGACTATGCGGCTGATAATGCCGTCTTCACTGCCCGACGCGATGACCATATCGACATCGGCCGCAGTAGCAATCGAGGCTGCCTGGATTTTGGTATGCATGCCGCCAGTGCCCATACTGGAACCGGCATCACCGGCGATTTCATAGATGTGTTTATCAATCGTATGGACTACGGGAATGATGGTCGCTTCCGGATGTGTTTTGGGATTGTCCGTGTATAACCCGTCGATATCGGAGAGAAGGATGAGCAAATCGGCATCGACGAGACCACTGACCATAGCAGAAAGAGTATCGTTATCGCCGATTTTATATTCATCGACGGCGACGACATCGTTTTCATTGATGATAGGGATGATTCCCATCTCCAGCATGGTCAGGAGCGTATTGCGGGAATTCATGAACTTGCTCCGGTCCTGGGAATCCATCCGCGTCAAAAGTACCTGTCCTACGATTTGCCCATATTCGCGGAACATCATTTCGTAGGTATGCATGAGTACGCCCTGTCCGACAGCTGCCACCGCCTGTTTTTCCCGGATACTGCGCGGCCGGTGGTCCAGGTGCAGCGGGGCCAGACCGGCATTGGTCGCACCGGAACTGACGAGAATCATCTCTTTCCCCTGATTTTGCAAATCGGCCAGTTCCCGGACCAGATGTTCGATGCGCCGGTAATTGAGCTTGCCGTTTTCATAAGAAATCGTACTGGACCCTACTTTGACGACGATGCGTTTTTTATTGGTAAAATCTCTCTGCTTGCAGTCCACTTCCATCACTGTCCTACTCTTTAATATAGTCGTAATGCGATTTATCTTTCTTCTTTTTGAACAGGACGCCGTAATGGCCGATGACCTGTACGAGTTCGGCTCCCAGCATACCTGCCAGTGTTTCCATGGTTTCCGCCGTATCGAGGTCGGCATTATTGAGCACATGGGCCTTGACCAGTTCTCTGGCGGTAATGGCAGCCCGGGCACTATCGATGACGGCGTCGGACAGTCCTTCCTTTCCTATCTGGATGACCGACGGCATCTGGCTGGCCAGTGCCTTGAGTTGTTTTTTATCTTTATTATTCATATTCTATCTCCTTATTTGCGGTATTCAAATTCCATGGAATAAATGCGCACCGTATCGCCTTCCTGGATGCCCTCTTTTTGCAGCATCTTGTCCAGTTCCATATAACGCCAGATACGCTGGAACCGGCGCAGGGACATGTCATCATCGAAATTCGTCATGGCGACGAGCCGTTCGATCCGGGGGCCGGTAATGACAAAGGCACCATCATCGTCGCGATGAATTTCAAAATCCGGTTTTTCTTCTGGTTTATAGATGACCTCTTCATCCGTTTC
>NZ_DGRS01000049.1:0-42699 GCF_002391155.1 Megasphaera sp. UBA4382
GAGCGCCGGTGTCACCCTTTTCGCCTTTATCCCCCTTGAAATCAGGGTCGCCCTTCAGGGCATCCTTATCCAGGGATACCAGGACGCGTTTGTCTCCTTCTGCGCCCACTTCTTCTGCTTTCAGGCCGTCGCCGAAGTCAAACTGCAGGCTGCTGATGGTCGGATTGGCTACAGGGCCGCCGGCCGTGTAGCTGCCGCTGCTCACCTTGCCACCGCTGTAGATGTGGACGGGCAGGCTAGCCACACTCTTCAACTGAGCCACGTTCACGGCGTCGGTATCCGCAAACCCGGCCGCCACACCCGTGATCTGGCGGGTATGAGTCCCATCGCCTACAGAAACCGCTGCCCAGGAGGATTTCCAGGCCTTGTCAGACGATTCGCTGGCACCCTTCTTCAGAGGATCATAGCCTTCCACGTCTTTATCCGTAGAAGCCACAGACCCGCTGCCAAGGGCCACGCCGCCATCCACTTTCACGTCGGCATTGTGGCCGATGAGGACGGCGTCGGAAGCAGAGGTGGTCAGTTCCTTATCGGCAGAACCCAGGATTACGTTGTTCGTCCGGTCGGTCAGTTTGTGGTTGTCACCCAGCACCAGATTGGATTTGTTCGTATCCACGTTGCTGCCGGTGAGAGTATTATGGGAACCGATCACATAATCGTTCTTGCCGTTTTCCACTTTATTGTAGAAGCCATCCACGTAGTTCAGCTGGGTGGAGGTCCCTTCTACGTATTCCTTGTCGCTGCCGGTCACCGTGTTGCCCACGCCCACAACCTGAGTCATGTAAGCTTTATCCACGGTGTTGCCGCCACCCATGACCATGACCTGGGCCCCGCTGGTGGGAACGGCTGCCTTCAGGGCCTCGTTCAGCTGCCTCGGGTCCTTCAGGCCCTGCATGATGGCACCGGCTTTTTGAACGTCGATGGCCCGGTAGGAATTGGTGACGCTGTTCCCGGCGCCGTAGACCATAGCCGCGTTGGAATCGGTGGTCACGTTAGCCTGCCCTACGATGCTGTTGGCGACGCCGCTAAAGGCTCCAGAATTTTCAGTATTATTATTGATGTTAAAGGTACCATAAGACAAGGCCGTAGCCCCACGGAAATCCTGACGGCCTGAAGCAGCTGCCTGATTAATAACACCAGACAGGGAACCCGTTACCGTTGAAGCGATGCCGCCGGCATAGGTCATATACCCGGCTGCCAGAGCCCCCATTTCCTTGGCTCCGTCATTCTTTTCATTAGTATATTCAGCATATTGTGCTGATGTAAACGGTATATCCCGGACACTGTAATACTTCGTCTTCGAAGCATCAACGGTATCGCTCACAGCCTTGAGCTGGGCAACATTAACAGCATCTGTATCCTGCGTACCAGCTGCGACGTTGGTAATCTGACGGGTAATAGTCTTTTCTGCATCCAATTGTCCTTGTTCATTTTTTACAATTTGACCAACGGAAACAGCGGCAGCTTTCGACTTCCAGGTGCCAGTGGTATCAGTATGATGGTCACCATTTGCCGGGTCATAACCGACTTGATCCTTATCGATAACAGCTACGGAACCGGCACCGATGGCTACACCGCCATCGATAGTGGCATTAGCATTATGACCGAGGATGACTGTGTCTTTTTTCTCTGTTGTGATGGGCGCCGTTTCGTCGGCATTGCCGATAATCACGTTATGGGTCTGGTCTTCTGCTACGGTGCGATAATCGCCGATGACCGTGTTGGAATCAGCCCCCTTATTGATCGTGACACCCTGTCCCAGCACCTTTACATGGCTGGCATCGGTAATGGAACTGTTGAACCCATCCAGATAGTTGTACTGTACTTTCTTGTAAGTCGTCGATTTCATGGAGTTCCCCACGCCCATGATTTGTGAATTCTGGGTCTTTTCAGCGCTGTTGGCACCACCAATAACCAAAGTAGCACCGCCCGCACTGCTGGCAACGCCATCCATCAAAGCTTTCTGCATATCAGCAGCAGAGTCAAAGTGCGTACTGTAAGGAGAGGCATCAATGTAGCTGCTTGATTCTTTTACACTATTTCCGGCCCCCATGACAATAGCACCGTTGCTGTTGGTCACTTTGTTGGCCATACCGGAAATTATATTGGCGACGCCGCTGCTTCTGCTTCCTGTCATGGATTCATTGGAATTGAAGGTACCGATAACCGTAGAAAATGCATTTTTCGTCGCATTGCCAAGCGTATCCCATTTATCTTTTGCTTCATACGGACTGGTTTGTACATTATAGCTGCCAATGGTCGTAGCAAAACCGCCGCCGGTATAGGAATTGGTCCCCAGTGTGGTGGAGGCTACACCAAACTGACGCAGTTTGTCCGCTGTGGTATCACCGATGGAAATCTTATTTTCTGCCAGTGTATGAGCACCAATTTCGATGGAGCCTGTACGGGCATACGAATTCGTCCCCACGGCGATGGCTTCCGGCAGATTCTGCTTCGCATGGTTGTTATCATGGATGTCCATGCTGAAGGACCCCTCATTGACCTTTTCCCCGAAGGAAAGCATGGATTCCTGGGTCCCGCCGCCGATAAAGACCTTGGCATTCTTGCCGATGGCAATATTGGTCCCGTCGTTGGCCGGACTGATGTCATAAGCAATGGGCTGGGCCCCCTTGTCCACAATGTCCTTATCTGCCGCCAGTCCTGCACTGGTGACGCCAGCGGTGAGGACGAAGGCAGTGAGGGCGGCGACGGCTAATCGCGAAGTCCCCACCCCGATGGACGTCCGGCCATGAGCTTTGGCCAGTTCTGATGTAACGACATAGCATTGTTTTACATGACTCCAGATGACTTTGTATATTTTATTCATAAAACAACCTCCTGTTTGTTTAGTGTAAATGTAATAACAGTTAATTCTATATGTCTATCATTATACCATACATCATTGTTTTATTACAAATTTAATGCTATTTTGTGTCTTTTATTGTAATTTTAATAATCTTTATAATTAGTCATTTTATGTTATTATTTAAATCTTTTTGTTTTATATGATGTTGAATTATATCCACAAAATATATTTATGAATTTTAATGTATTTATATTATTTTTATATTTTATTTTCTGAGCACGGACATTATAGAAAATAGTGTATACAATAACAGCTCGTCAGTTTATAAAATATATGCTAGTCAACAATTCCGGCAAACAGCTTATTGTCACTATTTATGACTCATTGCGAGTACAAGATACCAGGGATACTACAATTCACTGTTTTATCTATTCCATGGTATTATAATTAAATATTTTGTTTCTTCTCACATTACACAGTTCACATTGTTCACATATGTGAACTGTGTGATGTCACCCATAACAATACAATGCATTTCATGCCAAAGTTTCATAGTATTCCATGGTTGTCAATATGGATAAGTTATATGAAAGTGCCGTAGGCCGGGAAGGACAGTAGGAAGGGATAGTGGGAAGGGCCGCAGTTCGCAGGTCGCAGGCCGGAAAGGAACAGCAGGTACCAGGAAAGCCGGTTTGCTACGTTGGTGCCTGTCCGCTTCTCTATCGTTTTTAAACCGGCCAGGACATAAAAAAGCGTCCCTTTTAAGGGACGCTTTTTATGCTTACTCTTATTCAGCGGTTGTGTTGTTGACAACCTGTTTGCCTTTATAGTAGCCGCAAGTCGGGCATACATGATGAGGCATCATTGCTTCGTGGCACTGCGGGCATTCTACGTAGCCCGGTGCTGTCAATTTCCAGTTTGCACGACGCATCTTCTGACGAGTCTGGGATAATCTGTTCTTTGGTACTGCCATGTTCTGCACCTCCTTAAATCACATGGTACGTGTTTCTAGTGCTTTTCTTTGGATCGTAATAACTGAGCCAGGGCTTCAAGCCTCGGATCAATCTTGTCGGTAGGACAACTACAGGGTCCTTCATTCAGGTTTGCACCGCACTGCGGACAAAGCCCTTTGCAGTCAGGCCGGCACAATACCCTCATGGGCTCGCTGAGGATCAAGGTTTCTCTAATTGTCTCCGTCAAATCGATGTATTCCCCGTTATAAGGCAATACGTCCTCGGGAAGCTCCGCTTCCGTACCATAGACTTCAGACAGTGTTTCATTCCGATCCACCGATACCGGTGTCAGACAACGGCTGCAGGGATACATGCCCGATGTACGAATCGTTCCTTCTACAAGGAGATGATTGCCATCGAAACAATACGTTCCTTCCACAGCTACGGTAGCATCTTTCCAGGGGAAATCATCTACATCACCGAGCTCGGCAGCCGGACGTTCAAACGAAAAAGGGAAATACTTCCCCATTTCTTTGAGTGCTTCTTCGACTTGTAGTTTCATTATTTCTACCTCGACTATACTATTATATCTATCCACTCAGGCTTTGTCAATGATAAATTCGTATACCCCGCACCCGCCGCGCAATGGTCTGTCATTTGCCGATAAATTCCCTCAGGAGGGAGTTCATGGGGACGACGGACGAATCTACGGGCTTGAAGGGCTTCAGGAATTTGACCAGGCGCTGGGCTTCCGTATAATAGGGGCTGTCCTGTCCGATCGATTCCAGGAGCGGTTCGGCATAGGGTTTGAGGACGGCCAGTTCGTATGGCAGAGCCGTGTTGAAGATGGTATCGGCATCTTCCTGATAGGGATAGATATTCTTTTCTTCGCCACGGCGCACGTCGCCCCAGATTTCCATGGTCGCTTCGGGACCGCGGCCACGGAACTGATGATCCCGGACCATGCGGCGGATGATGCGCGTGTCCGACGTGGAAATGCGGTTGTGGTCGTTGATGCGTATCTGCGTCAGGACGCCCAGGGAGATCTTGACTTTTTCATAGCGGGGCAGCATGTAGGTCAGGGAATCATTCAGGGCGTGAAGGCCTTCTACGACGATGGGCTGGCCCGGTTCGAGGCGCGTCGGCTTTTCGTCGAAATAGCGCTTGCCTTCGACGAATTCAAAGCGGGCCAGGTGGACGTCTTTGCCCTGATTGAGGTCATCGATCTGCTGATTGAACAGGGGTACGTCGATGGCGCGCAGTGATTCAAAATCGTAACTGCCATCGGGATTACGCGGCGTATCTTCTCTATTATAGAAATAGTCGTCGAGAGAAATGCGCACCGGACGCAGGCCATTGACGCGGAGCTGGGTGGTCAGCCGTTTGCAGAATGTCGTCTTACCGGCAGAGGACGGGCCGGCAATGAGGACGACTTTGATTTTGGGCCGCTGGGCCACGATATAGTCGGCCAGTTCGGCCAGTTTCTTTTCCTGCAGGGCTTCGGCCATATCGACGATATCCTGGATGGTCCCGTCCCCGATATAGCGGTTCAGGTCAGAGACGTATTCACAGCGGACGATGCGCCCCCATTCTTCCGCTTCCAGGAAGAGGCGGGCCATTTTCGGGATTTCCTTATACGGCGGCAGTTCGTTGGGATTTTCTACTTTCGGGTATTCCAGTATGATACCCGGCGCATAGAGTCGCAGGTTGAAGCAGGTCAGGTATCCCATGCTGGGCAGGAGAGGCCCCATGTAGTAGTCCAGTATCTGCCCGCACTGATAGGCCAGGACATAGGGCACATCGACATGGCTCATCAGTTCCGCTTCGTGCTTGAGGTCGCGGTTGTGGCACATGGCCAGCGCCGTCTGGGTGCTGACTTTGACCTGGGTGATGGTTTCGTCCTGTTCGACGATTTCGTCCATGCGGCGCTTGATAGCTTCCACATCGTGGATGGTCACGTTATGGCCGATTTCCAGTTCACAGTAAAGGGATTTGCGCAGGGCGTGTTTGACCAGCACCTTGCCGTCGGGATAGAGTTCGGCCACGGCCCGCACGAGGAGCAGGATGGCCGTGCGTATGATGCACTGGTTGCCTTCCAGTGTATTCAGCTGGTACCATTCGACATCGCCTTTTTCTTCTATTTTCGTCTGCAGGCCGGCCAGTTCGTTGTTGTACAGGGCCGCTGCCACAGGCGGGTCGGCTTCGGGACAGCACTGCCGGCTCAGGGCGAGCAGTGTCGTCCCTTTTTCTACGGTATAGTCTGTATTATGGGTTTTATCATGTATGGTAATCACCGTATCACTCCTCACTATATAGGTTAAATTTCAGGTCTCACTATCTATAGTTCTACAAAAATAATACGTTTCCTTTTTCAGAAACGGCATAAAAATGGTATAATACTTTTAAGTCATCATATTTTTGTCTCATACGCAAAGAAGGAATGCCCATGAATTCGCATAGAATACCCAAACCGGATGTTTCCATACTGGCTGCCATCTGTATCCTGCTTTTCTGTCTGGAAGCGGCGGTACTCAACTATGAGCACGTATACAAGGCGACACCCGATTATTCCGTCCGGGTCCTCACCCGGGCCATACAAAGCGGCGATGAGGAAACGGTCACGGCTCTTGTCGATGATAAGGCCATTGCAGCCGGACTCTTCGACGGCATGGCCTCGCGGGGCGGCGGAATCGATTCCCTGCCGGTCCTGCAGCTGGCCTGGGCGCCATTGCGGGATGATTTCATCACCGACAGCAGCCGCCTGTTCCACCTGACCATGCAGAAGGAGAAAGACGATGCAGACCGCGCCGGAGCGGCAGAAAATGTCCGTCTCCGCCTGCAGGCCCTGGGATTTCCCTTTCCCGTCTCGGGCTGGCACTATGTTTCTTCCCGCTACGCCCATAAGACAGACAGCAGCCACGCTCACATGACGGTCACCTTATATAATGAACGGCTCGACAGGAATCTGACCTGCACCATCGAACTGACCCGTACGGGACCGAAGCAGTGGCGCATTACGGGCCTTGCCGATGCACCGGCATTCATCAGTGAAATCAACGACGCCTGGGATCAGCGTCTGGCCGCATACAACCGCCCGATCCAGCGCCAGCTGGATGGACTGATCAAAATCCGGAACGTATCGGCCACTCTCGTCAAAGGATCCAATCATCAGACTTTCCTGCGCATCACCTATACGCCCGTATTCGAAGGGAAACCGGAAGAAATCCGGGAAATCCGCGGTGTCTACGAACTCCAGCGCGCCGGCGACCATGCCGTGCTGTATTCGGGGACCCTGCGGCTGACGCCGGCGGCGTCGGGCAAGCCGCACACCAGCCAGTTCCTGCTCAATCCCCTCATCCCCAGCCAGTACGCTCTCATGAGCCGGGAAAATCTGGACGATACGAGGAGCCAGCTCCGCGTGACGAGCGTCACCCGTCAGGACGGGACAACCCTGTCGCTGGCAGAAAAATTGCCAAACTGAAAAAAAACTGTCACTGGACAGTTTTTTTTCACTATACCAGAGCATATGGATATAATCCGAGTAAAAAAGAAGAGGCTGCCTGAAAAGACAGTCTCATTCTTTGTATGCTCTCTTACCGGCCCTGCACGACTTCTACGATTTTCGGGCGGGCGTTGGCATCGTTCGTGATTTTACGGTCAAAGAGTTTGACTCCCACGACTCCGATGAGGAAGCCGATGATGCCGCCGGCAATTTCCAGGTTGACGACATCCAATGCCTGGGACTGGGCTATCATGCGGCCGATGAAGACACCGGCTGCAGCGACCAGGAGCGGCATGATGAAGCAGACGAATGCGCCAATGACGATGTTGACTTCCCGCATTTCGAATTTGACATGCTGCCCGACTTTGGCGCCGACCGGATTCAGTGCCTGGACGACGATGTGCTGTGCCCCATCACAGGCACCACAGGAAATACAGTCGGAATGACGGCCGACTTTGACATCGACGAGACCATTATCATTTAACCCTACTACGGTACCTTCTTCTATTTTCATACAAACCCCTTCTTTCACACTATTAAAAGGAATAATCATTCTTTATGATTCATCCTAAGTATAGCATGACGCTTAGCAATAATCAATACCTGAACGGTGCTCTTTTTACATGGTGACTTTGATTTTTTGACCTTGCTTATTTCTTATAAAGACAGACTCTTCAGATAATCCCGGAACGAATCGCCCAAATCAGGACGGCGCAGGGCGTATTCGACAGTAGCCTTGAGGAAGCCCAGTTTATCCCCTACGTCATAGCGCTTGCCGGAGAAGCAGTATGCATAGACGGCTTCCCGGGCTGCCATGGTCTGAAGGGCATCGGTCAGCTGGATTTCGCCGCCTTTTCCCGGTTCGGTCCGGCGCAGTACTTCAAAGACATCAGGAGTGATGATGTAGCGGCCGAGAACGGCAGTCCGGCTCGGTGCTTCGGCAACGGACGGTTTTTCAATCATGTTGACGACGCGCATGAGACGGGGATCATCGGTAGGAACGCCCTTGACGATGCCATAGGAGGAAACTTTTTCCTGGGGCACTTCCTGACAGCCCAGGATGGTCGTGCCCAGGGAATTGTAGATGTCGATCATCTGCTGCAGGGCCGGGTTGGTTTCGTTGTATACGACATCATCGCCGAGAAGGACTGCAAAAGGTTCGTCATCGATAAAGGACTGGGCGCAGAGGATGGCATCGCCCAGGCCGCGCATGTGCTTCTGACGGATATAATGAATATTGATTTCAGATATACTGCGGACCATGCGCAGCAAATCCGTTTTATGATGTTCTTCCAGGTTGAGTTCGAGGGCAATATTGGTATCAAAATGATCTTCAATAGCCCGTTTGGCATGTCCGCTGATAATCAGGATTTCTTCAATGCCGCTCTGGAGAGCTTCTTCTACGATATACTGGATTGTCGGCTTATCGACGATAGGCAGCATTTCTTTCGGCGTCGCTTTCGTCGCCGGCAAAAAGCGTGTACCATAACCGGCTGCCGGGATGACAGCTTTACGAATTTTTTTCATACAATAGACCACCTTTTATTCAAACCAGCGGGATAAATCAAATTCCTCGCCAATCATTTCTTTTACATAGCCCTGTGCCAGATAGAGGCCCAGGAGGGAAAGCGTGGAGACGCGCAGCAGCGTGCTGTCCCAGATATCGCCGAGATCTGCCAGGATAGGCGAAATATCTTCCATGATGTCCAGTGCTTCTTCGCCACTGAAATTGGCAGGGCGCTTTTTAGCCAGCCGCATGATGCGGTCCTGCATGTCCCGGTCGGTAATGCCCGTGACGCGGAAGAAGCGCAGAGCCATGGAATCGTCGATCAGGGCCAGCTTGATGAGCGGTGAATTGAAGGACCGTACGACGTATTCTCTGGGGATGCGGTGGCCCTTGAGGGCTTTACGCAGTTCTTCTTCCGTAAATCCGCGGTAACGGAACAGGAGCGGATAGGAATCGGACAGGATTTCCGGGAACCGCGTTTCCTTGGCTTCCAGTGCCGTACAGTGGAGATAATCGAGCTGCTGGTAATAGGGCCGTTCCGTCGGGAAATGGTCGAGGAAAGGCATGACGTATTTGTCGATATACTGGCAGAACGTCGTCTTATCGACGTTATGGGAGTTGCGGGAATAGAGGAAGAGCAGCAGGATGGCCAGAATCTGATAATGGCCGCGGCCCAGATACGGCATGACTTTCAGGGCATCCATGGCGACCAGATGGCGCGTCGAGGCCACGGGGCAGCGGACGATATCTTCAAAGGCGCGCAGGGCCATAGTGGCCACGTAGTCTTCCGGCTGGGACGCATAGGTCTTCTGTACGTTCTGCAGGGCTTCCTGCACCAGAAGGGGGGCGACGGCTTTTTCCCGTTCGTCGTCGGTATGGCAGCCCAGGCGGTTGAAGGCAGCAGCCGTTATGTTTTTGACGTGCTGCTGGAAGGCATCGCCGGCAATACCGTACTGGCCCAGGAAATGATAGGCACAATCCCGGACGACCGTCGAATTGGCGGCGGCATCTTTGGCCCAGATGGATTCCTGACCCTGTTTGGTCGAGGACGTACGGTGCTGCAGGTCATTGCCCCAGGGGCTCTTCGTACGATTGTGACTGCTTTCCTGCCGGGTATGGGCCGAAGCCTTGGCAGCGGCCGGAGCCGTCCGGCCTTCCTGTTCTTTCGAAGCCGTATCGACCTGGAGTGGCTGCATGCGCCGCGTTTCATCGCCCAGCGCACTGGGAGCCGCATCGTGTTTCTGGGCCTTGACGGGCTTCATGATCTGCGTCTTATCCGATGGGGCATCCTCTTCAGCAGCTGGTGCCGTATGAACGGCAGCGCCTTTGCGGACGGCCGCTGCCGTTTTGGACGGAGCTGCCGGTCTTGCTGCGGGCGCCGTGGCAGAAGCTGCCGTAGCAGCCGCCGCTGCCGTTACGGCAGAAGCAGGAATGACCGTCGTCGCATCGGCATCATCTGCCGGGGCATCCGTGCCGGCCGGCTGATCTTTTTCCGCCAGGTCTTTCGACACGACCGCCGCCATCTGGGCCAGCGTCGTGTCTTCCTGTTCATCGTCGCTGACCAGGCGCGCACGCTGTGCCGCAGCCGCTGCCCGGCGCTTGCGGGTCGCTTCTGCTCTCTGGCGTATCATTTCTTTCTCTGCAGCCTGACGCTGTGCTTCTTCCCGGTCGGCTTCGCGGGCCGCTTCTTCGTCTTTCTTTTTCTTGGCTTCTTCCGTTTCTGCCTTGTAAGCGGCCGCTTCTTCTTTATCTACTTTATCCATGGCTTCGATGATTTCATCGCGGGACAACACCCGTGTGGCATCGAAATTTTCCTTTTTCTTACGGTTTTTCTGCGGAGCTTCTTCGTAGACAATCTGTCCATTGCGCCGTACGGCTTCCCCTTTTGTCGTGACAAAGGCCGTTTCATCGGGGTTTTCCGCCCGTTCCCTGACCGTTACCGTAGAAATCCGTGGTACAGGAGCCGTATGCGACTGGCTTGTCCGCCGTTTCGCTTCCCGTTCATCATTGAGCGCTTCTATCTGAGCCCAGGCAGCCTTTTCTTCCGCCCTCTTCTGGGCCAGGCTCTGCTGCTCTGCCCTTTCCTGTTTCTGATGATTCTTTTCCGCTTTGTTCCCGGAAAAAAGAATCATGCAAATAATGAAAAAGATTACCACAATCCCTGCCACAATAATGTACGGCAAATAACTAGACATCTCATCCTCTCCCTCTATGACTGAAAAAATAATTCTAGCTCCTATTCTATCATAGATAGAATTTAACTTCCAGTTCTACCTGAAAAGAGCAGAAAGAAATAGAATATGGTATAATATGGGTCGAACTTACCTAAAGGAGGCTTTGCGCCATTACGGCGGTATTATGAAACAGTATAAAGCGATTATTTTTGATATGGACGGCACCGTCCTCGATACACTGGATGAACTGACGACTTCCCTGGCCCATGTATACGGGGCCCATCATCTCCCCGTCCGGACACGGCAGGAAGTCCGGGCCGCTCTGGGATACGGCTACACCGGACTCATAAAGCGGACCGCACCGGATCTGGACCCGGCAGAGCAGCAAAAACTAGCCGAGGAATTCAAGACCTGGTACAGCAGCCACTGCCAGGGCCATACCCACCCCTATGACGGCATCGTGTCCCTGCTGTCTGCCCTTCAGGCCGGCGGACGAAAGACGGCCATCGTGTCCAACAAAGGACAGGCTGCCGTCAGCGAACTCCACGAAGAATTTTTCTCCCATCTTGTATCGTTCTCCATGGGAGAATCACCGCGCTACCGGAAAAAGCCGGAACCCGATATGGTATGGGAAGCCCTGAAGCGGCTGGGATGTGCCAGAGAAGATGCCGTCTACATCGGCGATTCGGAAGTAGACAGCATGACGGCCCGCAATGCCGGTCTCGACGTCATCCTCGTCACCTGGGGATTCCGCGACAAAGAGGATCTGGAACGGCTCCATCCCGATTACCTCGTCCAGAGCCCGGATGAACTGGCCCGCCTGCTCCTTGGGCAGTAAACCGGCCCTGCCTGCTCTATGCCCATCGCATTACAAAACAGGTGCATACCAGCTGACCATCATAAGCAGCTGGCATGCACCTGTTTTTTTATCTGAGGAAATGCCTGTTATGGTTATACTTTATGATTTTTCCCGTCCTTAAAGACGTAGTAGCCTAAATCGCGGTACCCAAACCAGTTGGCCTTGTTATCCCAGAAGAACTGATAGATATGGTTGGGAACCCCGTCACCGAATACAAAGAACGAAAGTTCCAGTTCATTGTCTTTATTGACAATCAGGTTGGCATGGGGCTTGTCATACCCGGCATAATAGTTTTTCGAATTGATGTATTCCTGCCAGGACCCTTTAACCGGGTCATAGCCAAAAGCCGTAGCGTGCCTGAATTGGGAAAGCAGGTAAAAAATCCGGCCGCTGTCCTGGTCCTGGACCCGCTGCATGTGATGGATATTATCCTCTGTCAGGAGGTCCGTGATATATACGAGTTTTTTATTCTGCTTTACCGTCATGCGGGTATAGCCATAATTGCCTGCCTTGAGACGGATTTCCGTAGGTATGCCGTTATCGACGGATACGATTTTATAATTTTTGGCAGAATGTTGTTTGTCAAAATGAACATCATCGAGGACAACGAATTTGGCAAAAGCCAGATTGCACACCATAAAGGTCATAGTGCAGGCTGCGATTGCAAGTTTCTTGAGCAGTTTCAATTACATTCACGTCTCCCTTTCTGTTATTTCATGGCGTCGCGGATGACGGAATTGACGGCGGCATTGGTCGCTTCATCGTAGAGCGGCGAATGGGACAAGTCCTTGTTGGTATCCGTATCGACTTTTTTCGTTTCTCCTGCCGGGCTTGCCGGCTGGGGGCGCATGGCGGCCGTGCGCACGTCATGAATCCGCACGACACCTTTCCCTATCCGTTCATTCAGTTTCTGTACGGTTGTATCGGCCAGAGGACGGCGCACGATGACATCGATGGTTTCGTTCTTATAATCCGGCACGGAACCAACGTAGTTCTGCACGCCTTCCTCGGAAACGATGCAGTTGACAGCCCTTGTCATGAGCTGGTCGTAATCGGCACGGGCAAAGCGGACGTGGCGGAATACCAGCACATCATAGCGGCTCACATCTTTTTTCAGGCGCTGCTTCAGGAACATGCGCGGCGAGCCTCTGAATCCGAGGACCAGTTTGTCCCCATCCCAGTAGAGCGTCCCCTGCTGGAAAAAGGCAGGCATGCTGCCATATTCGGCATTGAGGGCCCGTATGACCTGGCTTTCCACATCGACGTGGGATACGTAATCGGCATCAGAATGCATCATATGGTATATCGTTTCGGCAGCAGCCGCCCGGGTCATACCTTCCCGGGGACGGAACAGGTTGTCCGTCGTCGTCATGAGGTCTTTCCGCTGGAGATATTCTACGGCCGTGCGGTTTTCCGGAGCTACGTCGGCAATGTCGCCGTAGGGCAGCTGGTGGTTTTCAATTTCTTCCAGGCCACAGTACTTCAGGTAGCGGTAGAGGACGGCGGCAAATTCTTCCCGCGTCACCGGTTCATCGGGGTGAAAGGAGCCATCTTCATAGCCTTTGAGTATCCCCTGGGCTGCCACGGCGGCCATGGCATCATTGGCTTTGGGCGTCGGCGCATCACTGAAGACGAGCGGCGATTCTGGCAGTTTCAGGGCGACGCTGTATATGAGCTGCGCCAGGTCTCCCCGCGTCAGTACCTGCTGTGGGGCAAAGGTCTTTCCTGCAGCGAAATCCAGGCACTGGTTATCGTACAGGTAATCGATGGCAGCACGGCTCTTCAGTCCTCCCAGATCGGTATAGGGAGCTTCCGCCAGAGCCGTCACGCCGGAAAACAGGGTAAAGGCCACAAACAGGGCCGCCAGTTTCTTCGGTTTCATCATAGTTCCTCCTGCTACTGAATGACGATACGCAGTACACCGCCGATTTCCTTATTCAGTGCCGTCTGGGTTCCTTTGGAAATGGAATTTACGGTGAGCAATACCTTTTCATTGAGATAATCGACGTCGGTCTTGACAAAGGAGCCGGTCGGTTCATTGGCGCGGTATACCTTTTCGGCCCGGGCCATGATGTTTTTGTAATCATTGTAACTGTAGGTCGAACGCTGGACGATGACGGAACCGCCTTCAATCTGGGAATCTTCCGCCAGGGCCTGTTCCAGCTTGTCCCGGTTGGCCTGGGTCTTGACGCCTACGTGGAGTTTATTGCCCTGCCAGTACATGATGCCGTCTTTGGCAAAGTTCTTGATAGATCCGTAGACATCGGTGATGTCTTTAAATACCTGTGTTTCCAGGGTATTTTGTTTTTCCGAACTGCCCTTGCCGTTAGTGAGGATGCGGTAGAGGACGTTGACAGCTTCGCCACGGGTAATTTCTTCTTTCGGCTGGAAGGTATTATTGGCCCCTTTCATATAACCGGCTGCAGACAGGGTATCGACGGCTTTCCGCGCCCAGGGAGCGATGGCATTTTCATCGTCATAGGGGACAGCCGTATCCTGGACGGTAATGCCTTTATAACTCATATAATTATAGGCGATGACGGCAAATTCTTCCCGCGTAATGTTCTGCGTCGGGCGGAAGGTGTTGTCACTGTAACCGTTCATAATCTGTTTATCGACGAGGGAATCGATGGCCCGCTGGGACCACCGGCCCTGGATATCCTTGAAGCTGGTCTTGGGGACGGCCGGGCTTTCATTGAGCATGTTGTTGATGATGGAGGCAATGCCTTCACGGGTGATGGGATCATCGGGATGGAAATATCCATCGGCACCGCTGACATAATGGTTGTCATAGAAATATTCAACGGCCTGTTTTCCCCAATACGTATCGATATCGCGCAGACCGCCCGTCGTTCCCGCAGCCATGACGCTGCCGCTCAATACGGCGGCAACGGCAGCTGTCATCAGAATTTTTGTATATTTTTTCATGTTCGTCTCTCCTATCCCATGTAGTATGTTCAGGTAGCAATTATACTATCTGTATCATTTTATCACATGCCATGGTATGTCACAAGCCGGCCGGTCAATACTCGCCAAACCAGTGCTGTATCTGTTCTATGTCACTCGTTTCCTGCAATGCCAGCTGCAGCAGCAGCCGTGCTTTCTGGGGCGACAGATTGTCTGCACCGATCATCTGTGGCCACAGGGGTACAGGGCTGACGATGCCGCCGGCCGCCCTCGTCGTCCGGACGAAGACCAGACCTTTCAACTGTGCCTCTTTGATGACTGGCAAGAGGTATTTCGGCATATTCCCATGGCCCATCCCGGCCAGGACGATGCCCCGTATGCCCCGTTCCATCGCCGTTTCAATGAGCTCGGCCGTCATACCGATATGACAGTACAGAATCCAGACAGGCGGCAGATGGTCTTCTGCCGGGCAGGTCCAGCGGGAGTCATACGTATGGCGGCGCAGCGGCTTCTGATAGAAGACGGGAACGCCATCCTGCATAAATCCCAGGGCCCCCAGCTGGCCATCGGTAAAAGTCTGAACATGGGTCGTATCGGTCTTTTCCACGAACCGGGCCGAGCAGATAGTGCTGTTCATGACCTGCAGGACGCCGTATTCCCCCGCTCCGGGAGTTGCCGCCAGACGTACCGCTTCCAGCAGATTCATGGGGCCGTCGGCACTGATGGCCGTAGCCGGCCGCATGGCTCCGACGAGGACAACGGGCTTGTGGGTATGAACGGTGAGATTCAGGAAATAGGCTGTCTCATCCATCGTATCCGTGCCATGAGTGATGACGATACCATCTACGTCGTCCCGGCCGGCTATGTCCTGTACATGGCGCGCCAGCTGCAGCAGCAGTTCTTCAGTCATACTGGAACTGTCGATATTGCAGAACTGTTCTCCCCGGATAGAAGCATAGCTGGTCATTTCCGGCACTGATTGGATGAGATCGTCTATAGAAACTTCCCCGGCCTGATAGCCAATGAGTTCAGACTGGGACGCGGCCCGGCCGGCAATAGTCCCGCCGCAGCCAATGATATAAATAGCAGGCAGCATAGTGATTTCCCCCTGTCATAAAATGATACAGAATTACTTCATCTATTATACCATATCCACCATAGTCTTCCTATTTTTACTGTGAAATGCCGGATATATAATAGTATAAAAATATGTACTGACGCAATACTGAGCAAAATCCATCACAGCAGCCCAAAAGAGGCCGCCCCACAAAGCAGCGATTGCTGTATGGGGCGGCCTCTCCGTCCGTTTTATCTCTATAGTCGTTCTATTGTCTTTCTACGCGCCTTCCGGACGGTTTGGCAGGCTTCTTTATTTTGCCATCATCTGGGCAACCTTATTGGCAAAAGCCGCCGGGTCGTCAGGCAGGATGCCTTCCAGAAGCAGGGCCTGATCGTAGAGAAGTTTGCAGTAGTCTTTGAAATCCTGGGAATCTTTGCCGGCTGCATGGAGCGTCTGGAGACGGCCAAAGAGGTCGTGATTGGGGTTGATTTCCAGAATGCGGCGGGCTTTGAGCATAGGGTTATTGGCTGCAGCAAAGGCCTGTTCCATGGCGATGGACGGGCCGGCTGCATCAGCGACAAGGCAGACAGCACCGGATTTCAGGCGGTTTGACAGGCGGACATCGGCCACTTTGTCACCGATGACTTCCTTGATATCCTTGAGCAGGTCTTCATTGCTCTTGGCCAGGTCTTCGGCTTTCTTCTTTTCTTCCTTGTATTCGTCATCGTCGAGGTCGAGATCGCCCTGGCTGATAGAATGGAATTTCTTACCATCGTATTCACCAATGGCCTGTACGGCAAATTCATCGACCGGGTCGAGCATGTAGAGGACTTCCAGGTCGCGGTCGCGGAGAAGTTCCATCTGCGGCATGGCATCGATGGCAGCCCGGTCCTTGCCGGTAGCGAAGTAAATCTTTTGCTGACCGTCTTTCATGCGGCCCACGTATTCTTTCAGCGTGCAGAGCTTGCCGTCTTTGGAACTCATGAACAGCAGCAGGTCTTTCAGTTTATCGACGTTGTTTTCGCCGGTCATCATGCCGCTGTATACGCCGATTTTCAGGGACTTGCCATATTCAGCCCAGAACTTTTCGTATTTGGCCCGGTCTTTTTCCAGGGTGCGGGCCAGCGTCTTGAGGATGTTCTTTTCCAGGTTGCGTCCGATGAGTTTCAGTTCACGGCTCTGCTGGAGCAGTTCACGGGAAATATTCAGGGACAGGTCTGGCGAATCGACGAGGCCTTTGACAAAGCGCAGGTAGTCCGGCAGGAGGTCTTTGCATTTGTCCATGATGAAGACGTGGCGGCTGTACAACTGCAGGCCCGCTTCGTAATCCGTATAATACAAATTAAATGGTGCACTGCCGGGAATGAAGAGCAGTGCCGTATATTCGACGGCCCCTTCGGCTTTGGTATGGAAGATTTCCATGGGGTCTTCCCATTCGTAGAACTGGTGTTTGAAGAAATCCTTGTATTCTTCCGGTTTGATATCCGATTTATTGCGCGTCCACAGTGGCTGCATGGAATTGAGGGTCCGCGTTTCAACTTTTTCTTCTTCCGGCGCATCTTCGATAGTCTTGCCATCAGCATCTTTCGGTTTTTCCTTGGTTACATAATCCATGGTAATCGGATAACGGATGTAATCGGAATACTTCTTTACCAGACCGGAAATAGTCATCTGATCGGTATAATTTTCTTCACTCTTGTCGCCGTAGAAATCCTTGCCCAGATGGAGGATGATGGTCGTACCGTGTTTCGGTTTTTCACATTCTTCCAGGCTGTACGTACCATCACCGGACGATTCCCATTTATAGGCCTGTTTTTCACCGGCCTTGCGGGTAACGACCGTCACCGTATCAGCTACCATGAAGGCCGAATAAAAGCCGACACCGAACTGGCCGATGAGGTCTTTGTCCGTCGAATCGCTGTCCTGGGCTTCCTTCAGTTTTTCCAGGAAGGCTTTCGTCCCCGATTTGGCAATGGTCCCCAGATTCTGCACCAGGTCTTCTTTATTCATGCCCAGGCCATTATCGGAAATAGTCAGCGTGTGGGCATCGGCATCGGGTGTCAGGTGGATTTCAAAAGCCGTATCCCCTTCCAGGATGTCGCGGTTGGTCAGCGATTCATAATGAAGCTTATCGATTGCATCGGATGCGTTGGATATGAGTTCACGCAGGAAAATTTCATGATTCGTATAGATAGAATGAACCATCAGGTCCAGTAGTTGTTTCGTTTCCGCTTGGAATTCAAACGTTTCTTTCGCCATAGTCACATACTCCTTTACAGAAGCTCCCGGCTTCTTTAATTTTGTGTTAGCACTCTTTTTATAGGAGTGCTAATTCTCTTTCTTTATAATACATCAAAAAGTCAAAGTGTCAAGAGGGGAAATAGACCATTGAACGGTTTACAAATTCCGTTTATAATAAGAGTGTGTACTTCACGGCATACTTGTATTTCATTTTACTCATTCATTACATATTATATATTTTATATATTGGGGGGATTCTATATGGAAACATTTGGACTGGAACGGGCAGGTATCATCAATCCGTCTGCCGTATACCGCAATCTGAGCCCGGCATGCCTCACGGAAGCGGCACTGCGCCGCGGCGAAGGCGTGCTCAGCGATACGGGAGCCCTGGTCGTCAGGACGGGAAAATTCACGGGCCGGGCACCGAAGGATAAGTTCATCGTCGATACGCCGGGGGTCCACGACCTCATCGCCTGGGGCAGCGTCAACCGCCCGATTACGAAGGATAAATTCCGCGCCCTGAAAGATAAAATGACGGCCTATCTGCAAAACCGGGAAGTCTTCATCTTTGACGGCTTCGCCGGAGCCGACAAAAAGTGCCGCAAGAAATTCCGCGTCATTACGGAACTGGCCAGCGAAAACCTCTTTATCCGCAATCTGCTCATCCGGCCGAGTCAGGAAGAACTGTTACAGTACGGCGAACCGGATTTTACCATCATCGTCACGCCGGGCTTCAAATGCAATCCCACGGCGGATGGCGTCCATTCGGAAGCGGCCATTCTCGTCGATTATGAAACGCGGTTCATCCTCATCGCCGGGACACAGTATGCCGGGGAAATCAAAAAGAGCGTCTTTTCGGTCATGAATTTTCTCCTGCCCCGGGAAGGAGTCCTGCCCATGCACTGTTCGGCCAACATGGACCCGATCACCAAGGAAACGGCTATTTTCTTCGGCCTGTCGGGTACGGGCAAGACGACCTTGTCGGCCGACCCGGACCGCAAACTCATCGGCGACGACGAACACGGCTGGTCCGACCGGGGCATCTTCAACTTTGAAGGTGGCTGCTACGCCAAGTGCATCGACCTCGATCCGGACAAGGAACCAGACATCTACCAGGCCATCCGCTCCGGTACGCTGGTAGAAAATGTCATCCTCGACCCAGATACGCGCAAGCCTAATTATTTTGACCATAAAATCACGGAAAATACCCGCGCCGGCTATCCCATCGAGTACATTCCCAATGCGGCTATTCCCGGCATAGGCGGTGTGCCGACAGTTGTCATCTTCCTCACGGCCGACAGCTTCGGCGTCCTGCCGCCCATTTCCCGGCTTAGCAAGGAAGCTGCCATGTATCACTTTGTCACGGGATTTACCTCCAAAGTAGCCGGTACGGAACAGGGCATCACCGAACCGGTGCCGACCTTCTCTACGCTCTTTGGAGAACCGTTCATGCCGCTGGATCCCGATATCTATGCCCGCATGCTCGGCGAACGGATTGAACATCACAATACGAGCGTCTACCTGGTCAACACGGGATGGACGGGCGGCCCCTACGGCATCGGCAGCCGCATGGAACTGAAATACACCCGGGCCATGATTACGGCAGCCCTGAACGGTACACTGAAAAAAGCAGACTTCGTTCACGATGACCGGTTCAATGTCGATATCCCCCAGTCCTGCCCGGGCGTCCCGCCACAAATCCTCAATCCCCGCGATACCTGGTCAAGTCCCGACGCATATGATACAATGGCAAAGAAAGTGGCCAAGATGTTTTTCGACAACTTCCATGAAAAATATCCCCACATGCCGGCAGATATCATCAATGCCGGACCACAACCATAACGTCCCGAGGAGGTCTCTATGAAAAAACAAATCATTGCAGCCGTCACCGTCGCATCCCTGCTGGGCTTTGCCGGCGGCAGTGCCGTTCAGGCATTTAATCTCGGTTCCATTCTGAAAGTCGGCGGTATTTCCGTCCTCGTTTCCAAATACGGCGATGAAATCAATACCTTCCTGAATAAACTGCTCATGAAAAACGGCGTCGGCACCGACTACGCCACCAAAGTCGTTCCTATCCTGAGCGGCGGCACGGGAAAATACATCGGCGCCGTCCAGGTCGTCGGGCCGTCCGGACAGGTGGATAAAGTCAAGGCCGTAGCCCAAATTGAAGGCGAATTCAACGGCATCGCCCGTGCCAAGGCGCTCATTCCGGTGGCGACGACCGACGTGACCAATCTGAACCGCGTGCAGGGTGTCGGCGTCTCGGCCATCATCGACTTCAAATTCTGATGTATGTCCCGTTTGTCTGAAAAAAAATAATCAGGATTGAGTTTCATTACAATTTCACACAAAGGAAAAGCCCTTGTCCGCCCGTCCGTTTCCGGCCTGACAAGGGCTTTTTTTACCGGATTTCCTTCCGATGCTCCAATCGGACAGCAGTCCTGCCCAACTGTAGTAAAAACGACACGCATTTTCTCATTATCATTTAATTTGACATTTTGATAATAGCAGAATATAATAAACTTACGATATAACCCTTGTAACAGGGGATACGGTATTATGTGCAGGAGGTCGTTTATCATGAAATCCGCTGCTTATATTCTCTCTTATATCATCATGCTGCCCCTGGCAGTAGCCGTCTTTTTCATCGTCATGTTCCTCTGCTGTGTCGCCACCGAATCGTTCCTGCAGGTGGCCCGGACACTGACCGGCCCCCTTCTGTCCGCTGCCGGCCGGAATCTCCTCGTCATCTGTCTGTCTCTTCCCTTTGCCATATTGGCCGGTTCGGCCGTACTGGCAAAAACGGCCCATGAATTCCGCTATACCCTGCTGCGCGCTCTGGGCCAGTAGCAGGACGGATATAAAAAAACTGCCGATCCATGAGCGGCAGTTTTTTTATGTTTCTTCATCGAACTGTGCTTCGTACAGCTGGTAATACAATCCGTGACGACTCATGAGTTCATCGTGGGTACCGCTTTCGGCCACGCCTTCTTTGGTCAGGACCAGGATGCGGTCGGCATGGCGGATGGTCGCCAGACGGTGGGCAATGATCAGCGTCGTCCGGTGTGCCGACAACGACCGCAGGGATTCCTGTATTTTTTGTTCCGTTTCGTTGTCCAGTGATGACGTAGCCTCATCCAGGATCAGCACGGGCGGATTTTTCAGGAAGATGCGGGCAATGGCGATGCGCTGTTTCTGACCGCCTGAAAGGAGGACTCCCCGTTCACCGATGAAGCTGTCATATCCATCGGGAAGAGAACAGATAAAATCATGGGCATCGGCAGCAGCGGCGGCGGCGCGGACAGCCTCTGGCGATGCCATCTCGTCGCCGAGGGCAATATTTTCCCTGACCGACCCAGCAAAGAGGAACACATCCTGCTGCACCATGCCGACCGCCCGCCGCAGGGAGGCCAGCGTATACGAGCGGATATCGCGGCCATCGAGGAGGATTTCTCCTGCCGTGACGTCATAGAACCGAGGCAGAAGGCTGGCAATGCTGCTCTTCCCTACGCCCGTAGATCCGACGACGGCGACGGTTTCTCCCGGTTCGATAACTAGATTGAAATCGCGCAGTACTGTTGGTCCCTTTTCATAAGAGAAGGAGACGTGACGGAATTCAATGCGACCGCGGATCATACCTGCATCTATCGCATGGGGACAGTCGGTGACGGCCGGGGGCGTATCCATGAGTCCCGTATAACGCCGAAAGCCGGCCATGCTGCGCTGATACCGTTCTGTAAGCAGGGTCAGCTGCATAATGGGCCGGATGAACAGGAGCAGGTACATGAGGAAGACGACCAGATCGGCAACGGTCATGGTTCCCATCATGATGTAATAGCTGCCGGCGGCTATGATGATCAGGTTATTGAGGTTGGTAAAGAATACGACCGTACTCATCAGGTAGGCCTCGAAGAGATAGGTCCGCTGCTGGGCGCAGCGCACATCCGTACTGGTACGGCGGAACCGTTCCAGTTCATACCGTTCGGCGGCAAAGGACTGGATGACCCGGATGGCACTGAAGCTTTCCGCTGCCCTGGCGCTGAGGCGGCCCATCTGCTGCCGGGCCAGGAAAAAGGTCTGCTTCATCCGCCCGTTGAGAAAGACCGTATCCAGCGTTTTGAGTCCCAGCACGAACAACACCAGAAGGGCCAGCTGCCAGTTGATAGAAAACATAAAGAAGGTACTGCCTGCCATGGTGATGACACAGACCAGAACCAGATTAGGAAGCTGGAAAACGAGGTCGCCAATTTCGGAAATATCGCTGATGATCCGTGAGACCAGCTGGCCGGTCTGTGCCGTATCGAAAAAGGAAAAGCTCAGGCCTTCTATGTGATCAAAGAGCCGGCAGCGCAGGTCGTGCTCGATGTGGACCCCCATGTTCCTTCCACAGTAGCAGACGGCGAAGCTGATGAGGAGGCAGAGGACGTACAACCCCAGAAGCAGCAGTCCGGTCTGCCAGAGGCGCGCCATATCCCGGGCTGGCAGGATGTCATTCAGGATGTGGCGTACAATCATGGGAAACCCTGTTTCCATACCGGCTGCAAGGACCGATCCGGTCATGACGACGGCAAGGAGCCGGGTGTACGGACGATAACAGGAAAGGAAGCGCCGGATCATCCCCGGCTCCCCGTATCCGCCATGGTTTCGGG
This sequence comes from Megasphaera sp. UBA4382, assembly GCF_002391155.1. NCBI lineage: Bacteria > Bacillati > Bacillota > Negativicutes > Veillonellales > Veillonellaceae > Megasphaera > Megasphaera sp. UBA4382. Next base: position 22,662 of record NZ_DGRS01000049.1, read on the forward strand.
AACGAGGATCAGATAATCGCCCTTATCCCGGTACAATGCGGCTGCCTCGCTGTGGCTCAGGCGGGACGGGTCATAGCGGACCGCCGTAATGACCCGGATCGTAAGTCCCGGATTCCGCTGGTGGAGCTGTTCGACTGTCCCCAGCCATCCTTCGCAATGAGCGGCGCCAGTCACATGGAAGACGAGATGTCCGCCGTGCGCCCGGGCATAGCGGTCGATGCTTTCGGCCATGGTATTGTCCTTCAGGCACTGGGCCGCAAAGAGCCGGGGAATCGTATCCTGCGAAATGGGCATAGCCTGCCCCCGGAGACGCATCATCGTTCCGGTAAATGCCCGTTCATACGCCAGGGAGCCGGGATATACGGTCTGCGGCATATAGAATCCCCATGTCTCTTCTGCCTCCCGGAGGGAGCCTGTATGGGCATAGACGGCTGCGGCTTTCCTCGGTATATTGGCGGCAATTACGGGAATCTTCTGCGTTCTGGCAAAAGTAACCATTGGCCGGTAGGCATCCCTGTAATTGGGCCAGGGGCGCCCGGCAGCAAGGTATTCGTCTTCGCGTATCTTCCCGGCCAGATACGAATCCAGTACAGGCTGGGTATCCCGTTCCGCCATTTCCAGCGACAGTGCCAGTTTCCCCTGTTTCTGCTTGTACAGATCCTGCAGCAGGGCAGCTTCTGTTTCATGGATGGAAGCATTATCATGAAATTCTCCCAGAAACAGGACGTCCGTATCCGTTTCTCTGGCCGCCAGCTCCTGACTGGTCAGGACCTGCCCTGTTTCCGCATCCATGATGGAAAGCTGACCCGGACGGCTTTCCGTCACCGCCGACGCCCCGGCAGCCGCCGGTACAGCCAGGAAGAGAGCGCAGGCCGCAAGGCACAGCCGTTTCCACAGGTTTGCTGTTACGTCATTGCATGTTTCTATGATTACCATTTCCATTCTGCTCCTATACGCCACATCCGCCCGTCGATGTAAATGTCATCGACTTTTTTATTGAATATATCATCGACGCCGCCGTAGAGAGAAAATCCACTGCCCAGCTTTTTGCGGAATGAGAAGTTCAGCGTATTATACGTGTAATCCTGTCCGTCAAAGCGGTAGTCACTGCTGAACTGGTCCCAGAGGACGGCACTGAATCCGTTTTCTTTGTGGTCGTCATACAACAGCTGCACCGTCGTCGTATTCTTTGCCCGGTAATTGAGCCGTTCATCGGTCCGGCCATTGACGGCATCGAGATAATTATGGGTCAGTTTCACCGTCCAGCGGTCTCCGAAGCGATGACCCAGTTCGGCTTCTATCCCGTCGATATGGGCTTTGGCGACATTGACATAGGTGTACGTCGTGCCATAGAGACGATCGGCTTCGATGAGGTTGGACACGCGGTTGTTGAAATAGGTCAGCTTGCCAAAGTTCCTGCCCTTATCATATTCCAGGCTGAAATCATAGCTCGTCGATTTTTCCGGATCCAGGTCGGGATTGCCGTAAATATCGACGGTCGTCGAGCCCATGGCCCGGTACATTTCCATATACAGTTCGCTGATAGAAGGCGCCTTGTAGCCCCGGCCGTAATTGGATTTGAAGCGCCAGTTACTGTTCAGGTTATATGTCAGGCCGATTTTCGGCGTCGTCTGACTGCCAAACTGGCTGTTGTGTTCATACCGGACAGATGGTACGAGGAGTAATTTGTCGTTGACCTGCCACAGGTCTTCGATATAGCCGGCATAGGAATTGACTTCGTGACCGGCCATATCTTTATCCAGCCCTACGGGAGAACCGGCAAGGCGGGTGCCTTCATATTTCAGTTTGCGATATTCTGCTCCGAATGTCAGATTATGATGGCTTCCCAGATACATCGTATCCCGTGCTTCCGTAACCCAGGTGCTGTATTTGGCCCGGTCCATATCAGACCTGGGATACATGCCTCCCAGGATGGTCTCCATCATTCCCGGGAAGGGATCTCGTCCATTATCGATGAGCGAATTTTTTTCAGCTCATTATAATACGTTCGGAACATATATTCATTCCGTTTCGTTTTTCCCGTATATTCAACACTGGCGGCCTTTTCCTGTTCATGATAGTATTCATGCTTGTCTTTGGCCGTGTATAATTTCATGGGCCCCCGGGAAAACCATGCCGGAGCGAAATCAGAGCGCAGGTCGTCATCGTGATATTCCAGGTCGAAGCGGAGTTTATTATCATTTTCGTTTTCAAAGTCGTAGACGCTGGCCAGATGATACATGCGGCGCATGCCGTAGAGCGAGCGGTTGGACCCGTCTGTTACAGATGTCATGCCACTCATGGTCGCCGCGCTGCTGTATGTATAGCGGTTGAACGGACGGCGCCGGTCGAGACGGGCATCGAATGACGTAGACCAGCGGTGATGTTTGCCAAAATTGATGTTCATATATTCTGCCGTATTCTGGGTCCCCGTCACGACGCCCACTGTGCCGCCGGCTTTATTGGGAACTTTGGTAATGATGTTGATGCCCCCTCCCATGGCATCAGACCCGTAAAGAGAGCTCGACGGGCCGCGGACGATTTCGATGCGGTCGATATCACTGAGGTCCATCCGCTCCAGGGCATAGACATTGGTCGTCACATCCGTATCTTCGGCCGCGTAACGTCTGCCATCTACGAGGATGAGCGAATGATTGGTGCTCATGCCGCGTATCATGACGGCGTTGCCAGTCATGCCGGCTTTGGAAAGGTTGACGTTATTGGCCAGCTGCAGTGCCGATACGACATCACTGGCGCCCATGCGCTGCAGGTCTTCCTGTGTCCATACTTCGACGGCCTGCGGCACGGCCCGGACTTCCTCTTTTGTCTTGGTCGCCGTGACGATAACATCTTTGGACTGGAGCTGCTGTTGGCCGTCTGTGCCTGCGGCCTGTACCGGCAGGTACAGGGATGTCATGATGGCAGCTGCCGCCAGGGCCGCTGCGTTCGGGTGTATCATCTTACCATCTCCTTTTATTTTGTAGCATAGGGAATACATACGGTATACAGGCGGTTTCCTTCCCGCACCTGGGTGACAGCAGCCTGTATCTGATACAGAGGTTCAATAATGTCTCTGGTGAATACCTCCTCTACGGGGCCGTCTACGACGATGCGGCCCTTTTTGACGGCAATGAGGCGGTGACTGTAGCGGGCAGCGTGATTCAGGTCATGGAGGACCATGACCACCATCATATGGGTCGTCTCATACAGATGGGCAATGAGTTCCATGAGATCGAGCTGATGATGGATATCGAGATACGTCGTCGGCTCGTCGAGAAGGAGGATTTCCGGTTCTTTCGCCAGAGCCAAGGACAGCCAGGCGCGCTGCCGTTCGCCGCCGGAAAGTTCGGACAGACGGTGATGCCGGAGCTCCGTCATTTCCGTTTCTTCCAGTGCCTTATCGGCCGCCCGTATATCGTCTTCGCTGAGGCTGGAAAACAATCCCTGATAGGGCAGGCGCCCCATGAGGACCAGATCGCGCACGGTCATGTCCCCCGGAGCCTGTGCCGATTGGGGCAGGAAGGAAATAATCCGGGCCAGGGCATCGGCTGAAAAGCTGTTCATATCGCGGCCATGGAGATAGACCGTTCCGGCTGATGGCAGGAGCAGACGGGCCATAGCCTTGAGAAGCGTCGATTTTCCCGACCCGTTGGGGCCGATAATCGACACGATTTCCGGTTTGTCCAGTGTCACCTGCAACTGGTCGGCAATCACCCGGGCGCCGTACTGCAGGCGCAGGTCCTTCATTTCTATACCTGTCATGCAGCTCTCATCCTCCTTTTCAATAAGTAGAGGAAAAAGGGCGCGCCGATGAAGGACATGAAAATGCCTACAGGCACTTCCATGGGGCTGAACAGCGTACGGGCTGCAATATCGGCGCCGGCTACGAGGATTGCCCCGAACAGGGCCGAGCATGGCAGCAGGGGCTCAAAATCAGAGCCCACGACCAGGCGCATGACGTGGGGCACGATGAGACCGACGAATCCCAGGAGTCCGGCGACGCTGACAGCCGATGCTGCCAGCAGGGCCGCCAGGGCGATGAGCATCGTCCGCGTCCGGTCTACGCGTACGCCCAGGGTGCGGGCCACGTCGTCGCCGAGCTGCAGGGCATTGAGCCGGCGGTACAGGCACAGCGTCCCTATGATGCCGATGACACTGTACGGCACGATCATGCGCACGCTCTGCCAGCTGGCACCGGCAAATCCGCCGGCCAGCCACGATACGGTCCCCTGCACTTTATCGGAAAAGAATACGGAAAGGGCGGTCATGCCGCCGCCAAAAAATGCAGCCACGGCGACGCCGGCCAGAACGAGGCGCAGGGGGTTGACGCCCCGTTCCCAGGCCAGCAGGAATACGACAGCCGCCGCTCCCAGCGCCCCGGCAAAGGCGGCCAGCGGCACCAGCGCCGTAAGGCTGGGCGCCAGCATCATCAGGGCCATGGCGGCCAGTCCGGCTCCGGCAGAGATGCCGATGATGCCCGGATCAGCCAGCGGATTGCGCAGGATTCCCTGGAGGATGCATCCGGACAAGGCCAAATTGGCGCCGGCCAGAGCGGCACAGATGACGCGGGGCATGCGCAGGGTATAGATAATGCGGTAGTCCTCTGTCGTTCCTGGTGCCGTAAGGGCCAGCCAGACATCCCGGACGGGAATCGTCACGGCTCCGGCCATGACGGCCAGGACGAGAATGATCAGCAGCAGTACACAGCCCAGCAGGATGACGGCCAGCCGCCGTGTCTGTCTTGTTTTGACTCTGTCGTCATATATACCAGTCATAAGGTTCCTCCTTGATACAGGCACTGGGACATATATTCCATGGCATCGGCAATGTGGCTTCCCGGATTGACCGTAAACAGACGGGCCGGAAGCTCATACACCCGCCCCTCCCGGACAGCCGTCACCTGGCTCCAGGCATCACTGTCGCTCATGGACTGACGGAACCGCTTCAGTTCGTCTGTGCTCTGTCCCATGGAAATGATGAAAATGATCTGGGGATCGTTTTTGATAACATATTCCATGCTGAGCGGCACATAAGGCCCCTGGAGGGAACTGTCCAGATCGGCAATATTAGTACCGTGGAGCCGCTTCAGCAAATCTCCGGAGAAGCTGTATGATGTAGCCATGTTATTGCTTTCCGGCGAACTGAATACGATAAGGCTCCGCGGGCTCGTCTCATGGGAAGCGGCCTCTACGACGGCATCACACCGTTTTTTGATTTCATCAGCTCTGGCGTTGGCTTCTCCTTCCTTGCCGGTCAGTTCGCCGAAAAAGCGGAGTGTTTTTTCCGTATCTTCCAGCGAATCAAGTGAATTAATATACAGTGGAATACCGTTTTGTTCCAGCGTCTGCCGTATCTGGTTGTGGAACGGCACATTGACACCGATGACCAGATCGGGCTTCAGGGACAAAATCGTTTCCATATTCGGGCTATGGATAATGCCCACAGCCGGTACGTCTTTCATGGCATCGGCCAGTTCCGGCGACATAGAATCCGACGTCGGTTTCCCTGCGATGGTATCTCTGCCACCAGCCGCATAATACAGATCCAGATTGGATACATTGAGAAAGACGACACGCTGCGGATGGACCGGTATGGTCAGTTCCTGCCCTGTCGCATCGGTAACCTGGCGGGTCTGTGCCTGTCGTGCCGTATCTTGTGGCGTCATCATGAGATAGGCCACGATTCCCAGGATGATCAGGCAGACGATGGCAATGATTCCTTTCAGTATATGTTGCAAGAAATTCCCTCCTTTGTTCATAAAATCACTATGGGACCATTGTATAAATATCGTTATCGATTGTCAATATCATTATTTTTAATTTCTAGTTTTATTACGCATTTCTAACAAATAAAGACGGCACGTTCCCAGGGAGGAGATACGACCTGACAACGTGCCGTCTTTCTATGAAAACTGCAGCGGAAAAGACTACTGTCAAGGGAAGGGAATGACTCTTCCGCTGCAATGAAGGAGGTAGCTTAGTCCATCATGTGTTTCATGACCGCCTGGATTTCATCAGGACGCAGCTGCTTCATCGTTTCTGCCATAAGCTGCATGGCCCTGATTTTATCTGTCATGCCACCGGAATGTTTTTTCATAGCCTTCATCCGGGCAACAATATCGCGGACTTTCTGTGAATCTTGTGCCGCAATGCCTTCCATAGCCAGACCGTTTTTACCTGTCAGGAGATACTGCATACATTCCAACGTCGTCTGCGTCACATTGACCTGCCAGAATTCACCGGCTGCCGTCAGTTTGCATAGGACGCCCGTATCCTGTACGAGTCCCCGCTTTTCCCATAACTGGTACAGCCAGCGCAGTCCGGCCAGTTCCGGTCTTGCCGCAGCCAGGCCATCCAGATTCAGATATCCCTGTTCGAGCTGCTGCTGGACCGTATCAACCAGATTTTGCAAATCATTTTGTTTTATTAAGGCCATGAAGGGTTTCTGCCCATGTTCTATCATTGCTTCATAGGGCAGGAGCGAACGGTGCAGCATTGTCGAATAGCCATCAATATGGCCACCGGCACCGCTTCCAAAAGGAAACATGGCGGAATGGCTGCGGGCCAGGCAGTTGTACAGGCTCCGTTCCCGGTTGCTGCAGCTCCAGTGACAGATGTTCAGCCGTTTCCAGGCGTGACGGTCCATATAATCCCTGGCCAGAGCAAAGAGATGTGCTTCCTCTTCTGTCGTCGCGGCTGGGGGAAGGCGGCCGCTTTCGATAGCCCGGCTGAGGTCACTGTCTTCAAAGACATTGAGCTGATACAAGTCCGCGCCATCGACACCGGATGCAACCAGGGCATCGAGGTCTTCTTTCCATACCCGTTCTGTCTGACCGGGCAGGCCATAGATGAGGTCGATGACCACGGCGCATTGTTCATACGCTTTGAGGGCCGCCAGATTCTTCAGGACCGTATCCTGGTCATCGAGGCGTCCCACCTGACGCCGTATCTGCGTGTGGAAGGACTGTACGCCCAGAGACACGCGGTTGACGCCACATCGGAGCCATGTTTCCATTTTCTCCGGCACCAGATCGTGGATACGGCCTTCCAGTGTCAGTTCATAATCGTTGGCCAGAGGCAGGCAGCGCCGGATAGTCTGCAGCAGCCGCCGCGCATTGGCAGCCGACAGGGACGTCGGCGTACCGCCACCGATGAAGACGGCGTGAATGAGTCCGTCCCGCAGCCGCGGCTGGTCCGCTGCCATTTCCAGTTCCTGTACGAGGCAGTCGATATAGTGGTCTTCTTCGTCCTGATTGGTCCCATTCTGGAAAAAGCCGCAGTAGAGACATTTGGTCTTGCAGAACGGGATATGGATATACGCCGTCTGCAGCCGGGTCCGGTCCGGGCGCTGTGCCATCAGGCGCTGCCATATATCCTGGGCCTGATCTGCCGGCAGCACCTGTCCCTGCAGTCCCGCATGAACGACACGCTTGCGGGGGAAAGCCCCCGTAAGCGGATCTGCTGTCTCTACTCCGAATTGCAGGGCCCGTTCCTCTACCGACAAGGATTGATAATACGTTTCCAGATTCATGTCATCCCTCCGTTATGCGGCGGTACACATCCCGGGCAAACGCTGCCGCCTGACTGAGATCGGCCGCATCAGGGTGTTTTGCCGCTTCTGCATGAAGTGCGTCCCGCTCCGGAGACCGTCCGTGGGGCGACCCGGCAGGAAATTTCTTGTACATCATTTCAATCACTTTCGGATCGACGGCTCCCTGGCAGATAAAGGTCCCGTCTGCCGATTTTCCGTCCGGCAGGAGCGCTTCAGCCTGTTTCAGGCTGCTGGCAGCATGCTCCGACTTAGGATTGGCACCCAGGGTAGCAAAGAGACATATGTGGTCATTTTTCAGAGTGCGGATGACATCCTGCGCCTCCTGATTGGCCGTACCGCGGTCCACCCAGAACCCCAGGAATACGCAGTCGTACGCCGTCAGATCCGGTTCATCTGCCAACGGCTGGCAGGGCGTGCCCGGCGGAAGAGCCGCCGCTATGGCTTCGGCCACTTTTTTGGTATTTCCCGTACGGGTAGAATATACTACGATTGTTTTCATTCGTCTCACCTCATTAATACTAGATAGCTTATGTAACGGTATATCATCTGCGTGTCTGTATCGCCTAATTCAGGCGGAAATTTACATTTGTCGTGATAGTCACGGTGCTGCCCGTGGGATTGGGATAGGGGCAGGAGGCATAGGCCGCACGGACGGCAGCATCATCGAGCAGACTCTGCCCGGAACTGCCTGCAACAGATACGCCCAGGCAATTTCCACCAGCATCGAGGGTCGTCTGAATGGTGACAGTTCCCTGCAGATTCCGTTTGACTGCCATGAGCGGATAATTTTTATTGGCATTGACCGCCGCCTGCCAGCCATCGATATCGAACGGTCCCGTTCCTGTACCCGGGGTCTGGCTGTTGCCGCTTCCCTGTCCATCACCAGAGCCATCGCCATATCCCTGGCCGTCGCCGGTCCCATCTCCGGCGCCATCACCGATGCCACTGCCGATGCCACTGCCGTCACCGGTTCCCGTGCCGCTTCCCGTTCCTTCGCCGCTGCCACTGCTGCCGCCGGCAGGAGAATCCCCCCCGTTTCCGGCGTCTGCAGCTGGCGCAGAAGGTGGAGCCGGTGCTGCAGTCTGCGGAGCTGCATCCTGCCGCGGCACGTCGGCTGCCGGTGTCACAGCCGGTACGGCAGCAGGAGTCTGGGGACGCAGGGCCGATTGATTCTCTGTGACTGCTTCCACTCGTTTTTCCATGTCTGCAGCCGACAGTTTATCCGGGAAAAGAGTCTGACCCGCACTGCCACCTCCGCCACCGCCGGCATGGCCGCTACCCTGGCTTTGCGGTTCCGACGAATCGAGATCGATGACGACCATCTTCGGTTCATGATGGATAACGGCTCCGGCGCACAGCAAAACAAATACGGCAGCGACGACTACATGTACGGCCAGGGAAATAGTATATGCTTTTTTCCATGTCATGATCCGTGTCATGTATTATCCCTTCTGTTCTGCCGCGATAGCCAGCCGTTTCACGCCGGCTCCTTTCAGCATATCCATGACGGCTACGACCTGTCCATGTGCCGTCTGCTTGTCTGCCTGGAGAATAACGGCAGCGTTAGCATTTTCCGTCATGTGCTGTTTCATCAGCTGCGACGCTTCATCAATGGTAACAGGTTTATTGTCCAGTGTAATATGGCCTTCCTTGTCCAGGGTCAGAATGATGGGCATCTGCACAGGGGCACTGGCACTCTGCGCCTGGGGCAGATGCACGGACAGTGCTTTCTGGGCCACAGTCTGCAGGCTGTTCATCATAAAGAAGACGAGAAGGAAAAAGATAATATCTATCATGGGGATAATCATGAAAATAGGTTTCTTTTTCATGCGCATATCTTGAAACATCAGGCTCTCCCCCAGCTTTCTTTCTTGGCATTCAGGACATCGGCGCACAGGCCTTCCGTATCGGTCACGATGACATCGAGCTGATGGCTGAAATAGGTATAGACGCAGAACGCCAGGATAGCCACGCACAACCCGCTGGCCGTCGCTACCAGTGCTTCCCCGACGCCACCGGTAATAGCTGCGGCACCGGCACCGTTATCGAGGATACTGAAGGTATTGATCATTCCCGTTACGGTTCCCAGCAGCCCCAGGAGCGGGGCGATGGTGACGATGGCGCTGAGATAATCGAGATAGCGGCGGAACCCGACGGCTTCTGCTGCCATGCGTTCCATAAAGGCATGACGCATGGCTTTTTCATTCTGATCATTGCGCAGGCCCTGTTCTACGACGCGGCTGATCGCCGTGGGAAAACTCTGGCAGATTTCACCGGCCATATCCCATTGCTGATGGGCCGCCGCATGGCGGACACCAGTAAAGAACTTCTTCGACTGGCGGCGGTTCTTTTTATAATAGGAAAACCGTTCGACGGCAATGGCCACCGTAATCAGCGATAAGAGCAGCAGGGGATACATGACGATGCCACCACTATGAAACAAATGCAAAAAATAAGAAAACCCTTCCATTACTTCCACTCCTTCTGTAATCCATACCGTATTCAGGCGTAGTACTACCTCTGCATATCAGCAGAACAAAAAAGAAACGACCGATACAAATCCCAGCCACAAGGCCACTGTATATCCCAGGCATTCCCAGGTTCCGTCCCGGACTACTTCTCCTCTGATTTTGTGCATAAGGTCCTCCTTTTAATATCGATAGTAATTATCACCTGTAATCATGATATCAAATCTCAACAATATTTTCTACTCCAATTAGTCATCGGCTGCTCCAATCGGACATTTTCTTTTCCCTGTCCACGGATTTTTCCAGGCCGGTTACGGCGTACCCTTTTTAGAACCGGTATTCCATGCCGGTACGCCAGATGCGCCCGTCCAGATAAATTTCATCTATTTTCTTATCGAAAATATTATCTACGCCGGCAAACAGGCGGAACCGGTCATTGAATTTGCGGTTTACGACAAAATTCAGGGTGTTATAGGTATACTTGTCATTAGAATCGCTTTCATAATAGTTGTTGACCCACTGTTCCCAGATGGTGAAATTATATCCGCTGGTCTTATGATCATCATAGGTAAGCTGCAGTGTCGTGATGTTATCGGCTATGCCATCCACGCCGTGAGCTGACGAAGCCGCTGACGCCGACTTATTGCTGGCACTCGTCCAGTTGCTCGTCGCCTTGATATCCCAGCGTTTGGACAGATTCCGCCCCAGGGTCAGTTCGATGCCGTGGGTCTTGGTCGTGCCGTCGATGTTGTAATACTCGCTCACGCCGCGCATACCACTGACACTATGGGTGGAAATCATATTGTCGATAGTATTGTGGAAATAGGTCACCTTGCCAAAGGTCTTCCCCCATTCGCCTTCATAGCTGACGTCCCAGTTCGTCGATTCTTCCGGCTGGAGATCCGGATTGCCCATGGTCAGGACGCCCATGTGGGTGTAGTCCATATACAATTCACTGACCGTCGGGGCCTTGAATCCTTTGCCCCAGTTGGCTTTGAACCGGTTGTTGTCATTGAGAAGATACGTCACGCCCAGATGCGGTGTCGTCTTGCTGCCGAATTCACTGTGCTTGTCATAGCGGACGGCAGGGATGATGATCCACTTGTTCCCAGCCAGCCATTCATCCTGGATATAAGCGGCATAGGTATTGACGTCTTTGCCATTGTCGCCGCTTTTGCCGAAATTGACCCCTTCGACGAGATAGCGGTCATATTCCGTGCCATAGGTCAGAGTATGACTGCCGTTGATTTTATGGCTGTTCTTGGCTTCAATGCCCCAGACAGAGTAGGTATTGGTTTCCCCCGTTTCTTTTGCCAGGGCCGTATAGGGCAGGAACCGGAATTTATCCATCTTGCTGTAGAATGTGCGGATCATATAATCATCTTTTTTATTCTTCCCCGTCAGGCTCAGGCTGGCATCGCGCCGTTCCGTTTCCAGTTTGGCATCCTGCAGACGGATGATACCGCCCCAGGCACCGGTATTGTATTCCTTGTGGCTCCAGTCGCCGGTCAGCTTGTCTTTATAATATCCCAGGTCGAGATTTAAATTCTTATCCTTGCCCAGTTCATAGGTCCCGCTGAAGCGATAATTCTGTTTGGGCCCCTGCAGGTTTTTGATGGGCAGTCCCGATACGTTATGTTCCGTCCACTGGCGGTCTTTAGAGAAATCCATATCAAAAACGCCGCTGAATTTCCCCTGTTTCCCCAGGTCGATATGATAATAGTTCTGCATATTCGTCGTACCGGTCGTAGCCCCTACAGTGACCGACGGTTTTCCTGTCGATTTCTTGGTGATGATATTGATGACGCCGGCCAGCGCATCGGAGCCATACTGGGCAGAAGCGGCGCCGCGGACGATTTCAATGCGTTCAATCGTATTGACGTTGATCCGGTCCAAGGCCAGCAGATTCTGTGTCGTAGCCGTATCTTCAATGGCCGTGCGCTGGCCGTTGATGAGGATCAGCGTCTGATTGCTGGCCATGCCGCGCATGGAAACGCGGTGGCCGAACCCGGTGCTCGTGTTCATGATCTGTATATTATCTGCCAGTCGCAAAGCCGAGTAGACATCGGTAGCACCCAGTTTCCGGATGTCTTCTGCCGTAATGACTTCTACCGTATTTGGGACCGTCTTTACTTCGGCTTCTGTACGGGTAGCCGTAACGACGACGTCTTTGCTGAGCAGGTTCTGCGTATCTGCCTGTGCCGTACCAGCAGCTGCCGCATAGGCCGGCATGGCCATCGCAGCCAGAATAATGCCTGTCATATATGATTTGTACTGATGATTCATGTTCCTATACACCCCTCTGTTATTTTATGATATTAATAATCAATAACGATAAAATAATACCATAAAACAAATAAGTATGCCACTCCAATCGGACATTTCCGGCTCCATTTGGACATTTTTCGCAAAAAAAAGAGAGACTATCTCATAGAGACAGCCTCTCCAGGCACATCATCATCGTGCCTGATAGTTATGACTTATGTTTCTGCCGGTACACGCTGGGCGTAAGGCCCGTAAATTTCTGAAAGGCCTTGGCAAATTTGCTGCTGTTTTCATATCCGACACGGGCTGCGATTTCCATAATGCTTTCTTCCCCTTCAACAAGCTGGCGCGCGGCCTCACTGACGCGGTATTCCTGCATGTACTGAAATATGGTCTTACCGTACATTTCTTTAAAGCACCGTTTCAGTGTCGTTGCAGCCAGACCGCCACGCTGTGCCAGTTCGTTGATGGTCAGGTGTTCTTTCACATGCTGGGTCAGCAGGAAATGGACTGCTTTGACGGCATCAGCCTGTTTTTTATTGAGCTGTATCTGGTTCTGCTTCTGCACCGGTTCCAGTGTAGTGAGAAACAGCAGGATTTCCATCACCTTCAGGCGCAGATACCGCTTCCGAATCTGTTCCGGCACGTGATACAGTTCATAAAACAAATGGCGCATGGATGTATTTTCTTCAAGAATCATACCAAAGCGGCTGTGATAGCAGAACCGGCTGCACAAACCGGACAAGTCCAGCGAATCATCGGTCAGCAGCCGGTCCAGTACGGGCTGGGCTTCCGGGACGTGGACGATCAGGGATACGCCATGATAGTGGGATGACGGGAAAAAGGCATTGTGGCAGTAACCGGCACTGTCCCGCCAGCCGATGGACATATCGCCCTTTCCCATATACAGGTATTCCCCGTTCTGGAAATGGCACTCGATCCGGCCCTTTTCACAATGATTGATGGCAAATACGTCCGGTCTGGGCCGTGCGGGGAAGGTGACGTTCTGCACATGGGATGTAATGTATTGCAGGGTAATTCCGGGGTATACGATATAAGCTGCAATGCGCAGCTTGCCGGACGCACTTTCCATAAGAGTCAGATTATCGTCTTCCATCTGTCTGATTTGTAATGCCTCTTTCCATTTCATGACTACCGCCTCTTTTCCGTTTCATCGTGCCACCGGTAATACTGCCGTGGTGCCCCTTTCCGTCCGGTAAACCCATGCCAGAGAAATTCCACCTGTTCCAGCGTAATCACCAGGGCATGCAGCACGACAGGCATCTTTTCCACCTGTTCCAGCGTCAGATGGCGTACCGCCAGAGCCTGCTCGTACTCCGCATCACCCGGGCCGTACCAGCTGGCCGTTCCGGTGAGCTGCATCCCCGCAAGGTCCGACAGGCCGGTGAACGGGTCGTATACACTGAGACTGACATGACGGTTCCGGTAGAGATTGGCAAACTTCATCCCACCTTCAGTGAAGAGATACATCGTTCCGTCCCGGTACACATACTCGATAGGAGTGCAGCGCACGCTGGTACCGCTTCCCGTCGCCAGTGACGCCGTATTGTGACTGGTCAGGAACTGCTCCACTGCCTGACGTACGCCTTCATCGGGAAGACTTCCCGTTTCATCCAGCCACTCACGGCGCAGCTGGCAGGCGATGGCAATGACATCATCGGGAAAAGACTCCCGGTCTGCAGGCAGTACCATTTCCAGTGGGATGCCGTCACGGTGAGCCTGCTGATGGAATCGTGCCGCCTCTGCCCGGTTTCCCAGCAGGACCGCAGCCAGATGAGAGGCATGCCAGGAATATCCCGCCAGAGCAGAACGCAGAGACGAGCTGTCCGATGTCACAAACAAGACGGCCCCATACCGGGCGGCCAGGGAAGGAGAAACGTGCTGCCACGACAGATAGCGGCACATGCCAAGGACCCGGGCAAGACATATCGCCATTTCTTTAGTCCGTTCCCGGTCATCGTATACTATCAGGGTATTCACTCGTATCGCATCCTTTATATGAAATTGAATATTATTAGCAATAATATTGTAGCAGAAATCCCTCCATTTGAAAAGATGATTTCTCCCATCCATCCCATCCTGCACCGGCCTGTACGGCCACGAGCCAGTTTTTCTGCCATACCAGTGCAAACGTGCTATAATAAGGATAGACAAAGGGAGCTGATGCGTTTACACCAAAGGAGCTGATTGCTATGACAAAAACAGCAGCAGATATTATGGAAAAAAATGTCATCACAGCTAAAAAAGATACGACGATTTTCGATCTCGTCGATATGTTTGTCGAACATAACATTTCGGCCATCCCCGTCGTAGACGACGACAACACGGTCATCGGTATTGTCACCGACGCGGACCTCCTGTACAAGGAAGTCAAGCCCCATGTTCCACAGTATGTCAATCTCCTGGGGGCCAATATCTACTATGGCAACCTCAAAGAATACGAACAGGGATTCAAGAAGCTGTTCGCCTGCACAGCGGGACAGCTCATGACCAAAAAAGTCGTCATGGCCGGCCCGGATGCCACCATGGAGGACCTGGCCAGCGTCATGGTCGCCGAACACCTGAAATCCATCCCTATCGTCAAGGATAAAAAGCTGCTCGGCCTGGTCGAACGGAAATGTATCTTGAAACAACTCTATACCGAATACGGGGAAGACGATCCGGAACCACAGACCACCTGACAGGATACGTCCACTGCATAAGACAGAGACTGCCGCTTCCACAGCAAATTCCTGACGGACTACCTCTTCCACGAGAACGGTATAACTCATATTTTCCCTCTCCCTTTTTTCTGATTTCTATCACAACGTTCTTAATCCGCGTATTGCCATCTCATATGCTTACTTTATATACATATAGAATTCCAACATATGATTTCACTTCATTATACGATGTAGCAAAAACAGGATTAATGAAATCTATATAATACGTCCCATAGACGGAAAAAATACACATGATCTACTCTATACATAAAAATAAAGCATCCATAAACCGCCGGGTTTATGGATGCTTTGGTTTTTATGTTCTCACTCAGGCTTTTTCCTGGGTCTGTTTCTTTTTGTGGCTCTTGAAAAACGGCAGGGCTACTTCCGGGAAGAGGGTATAGCTCAGGACGTCTTCCGGGCTGGCATCGGGGAATCCTTCTTTAGCCAGTTCTTCTTTGGCTTTGCCCAGTTCCGGTTCCAGGTCGTCGGCCGGGCGGTGGTCGATGACGGGTTCGTCGCCGATGCACATTTTGCGGAATTCTTCGGAGATGGTACCCGGTACACGGCCGTATTTGCCGCGGACGATGTCGCGGACTTCGTTGGTAATGATTTTATAGCGGCCGAAGAGTACGTTCAGTGCGGCCGCCGAGCCGGTAATCTGGCTGGTCGGTGTGACCAGTGGCGGATAGCCCAGGTCGCGGCGGACATTCGGCATTTCGGCCAGTACGTCGTCAAATCGGTCTTCCGCACCCT
Organism: Megasphaera sp. UBA4382; assembly: GCF_002391155.1. Classification (NCBI taxonomy): domain Bacteria; kingdom Bacillati; phylum Bacillota; class Negativicutes; order Veillonellales; family Veillonellaceae; genus Megasphaera; species Megasphaera sp. UBA4382. Next base: position 38,425 of record NZ_DGRS01000049.1, read on the forward strand.
GGTTCTTGAGCTGGTTGTACAGGTTGGTCAGCATGCCGCCGGGGATCTGGTATTTGCGGACAGCCGGATTAATCTGGGCCGGCATGGTCAGTTTGAATTCGTCGGCCAGTTCCTTGCGGACTTGTTTGAAGTGTTCCGTCAGGGGCCATAATTTTTCGATATCGATACCGGAATCGTAGATACTCCCCTGGAGGGCCATGACCATTGTTTCCGTGGCCGGCTGGCTGGTGATTTCCCCAAAGGGGGACAGGGCCGTATCGATGATATCGACGCCGGCTTCGATGGCCTTGAGATAGGTCATTTCTCCAAAGCCGCAGGTGCAGTGCGTATGCAGTTCGATGGGCACGCGGAGGTGCTTTTTCAGCATGCGTACCAGGTTGTAGGCATCATACGGGGCCAGAAGACCCGACATATCTTTGATGCAGACCGAATCGACGCCCATGTCTTCCAGTTCGCCGGCTACGCGGGTAAACGATTCCAGCGTGTGGATAGGACTGATAGTGTAGACCAATGTTCCCTGCACATGGACGGACTTCGTGTCTTTGGCCGCCTTGATGGCTGCTTCCATGTTGCGCGGATCGTTGAGGGCATCGAATACGCGGATGATGTCTATGCCGTTATCAACGGCACGATTGACGAATTCGTATACGACATCATCGGCATAATGGCGGTATCCCAGGATGTTCTGTCCCCGGAACAGCATCTGCAGAGGCGTCTTTTTGACGTATTTCTTGATGGTCCGCAACCGTTCCCACGGGTCTTCATCGAGGAAGCGCATGCACGTATCAAAGGTAGCGCCGCCCCAGCATTCCAGGGCATTATAGCCGATGTCATCCATTGCTTCCAGCACGGGCAGCATCTGCCTGAGGCGCATTCGTGTCGCCGCTATGGACTGATGCCCGTCGCGGAGCACTGTTTCTGTAATTTTTACTTGAGCCATTCTATATCCTCCATCTGGTTTCATCCTATAAAATCTAGTACTATTACGTGGTACTAAAGACATATACAGGTATTATACCATATTTGGCTGCAATAAGACAGACTCCCCTTACGTGTATAGACAAAAAGAACATTCCCTCATGATTTATATGCATGAAGGAAATGTTCTTTTCCTTATCCTGTCAGTTTCAGTGCTGCAGGAATTTATTTGGCAGCGCCGGCTTTATCGGCAGCCAGGATGGCTTCATAGACTTCATCGGCAGTGATGTCGGCGCGGACGTTTTTGGTGAATTCTTTCGGCGATGCGGCGATTTTAGCAGCCCGGCGGATGTCGGCTTCGACAAATTCCGTTACGCCCAGATCAGCCAGTGTGGACGGCAGGCCGACGGCGTGGATATAGTCGAGGACGGTATTCCATTCTTCTTCCGGAGCTTTTTCGAGGATGAGCTGGGCGATGAGGCCAAAGGCGACTTTTTCGCCGTGGGACGTGCCGTTGGCATGAATCTGCGGTACGGCACCGAGGCCGTCATTGATGGCATGGGCAGCAGCCAGACCGCCGCAGATAGCGCCGAATCCGCTGAGGTAAATGCAGGCTTCGACGACGTTTTCCAGGTCTTCGTTCACTTCGTTGCGGTCTACCGCTTCCAGAGCCTTGGCGGAATGTTCGAGGAGGAGGTCATAGCAGAGCTTGGCCATAGCCAGTGACGTGTGGGAGCAGTTGCCCCGTGCCATGGTGCGGGCACCGGTACGCCAGCAGGCGCGGGCTTCAAAATACGTAGCCAGGGCATCGCCCATGCCGGATACGAGGAATTTGCGCGGTGCCTGGGCAATGACGCCCGTATCGACGAGAACGACGTCGGGGTTGCGGACCATATTGATGACTTTGACGACGACGCCTTCTTCATTGTAGACGACGGAAAGGCCGGCACAGGGTGCATCGTTGGATGCGATGGTCGGGATGATGACACAGGGGATGCCGCCCATTTTGGTTGCCACGGCTTTGGCCGTATCGATAGCCGTGCCGCCGCCGGCACCGATGACGATGTCACAGCCGGCAGCCGTTCCGTCGGCTACGGCCTTTTCGATGGCTTCCATGGTGCACTGGTTGTGGAATTCGGAATAGACCATTTCCTTTTCTACACTCTTCAATGCCGTTTCGATGCGGTCGCCAATACGCTGTTTATTATTGGGGGAACAGATGAGCAAGAATTTATTGCCCAGTTTTTTTACGAATTTTCCCAGGTTATCGAGTTCACCTGCGCCCTGAATATACTGTCCTACGTCTCTGAGTACTACTGCCATTGTACGTAAACCTCCTTGATACTATGCCTTTGCATAAAAATAATACCTTCTCATACAGACGATTTTACCATAGAATGAGAAGAAAAGGAAGATTTTTATACGAATTTACGTATGAATTTGTATATTCGTATTTTTCATAGAATCCATGGAGCGTTTCATTTTGACATTCTCTGCCCGGCATTATACAATAAGACATATATTCATTATTATATGCATGGAAATGGAGGCCTTTTGTATGGCTATTACGACACAGGATATAGAACAGGTACTGGAACGGGACATCCGCCCCATTCTGGCATCGCACCACGGCAATGTAGTACTGCAGGATTTTACGGACGGCAAAGTGTACATCCGCCTGACCGGCATGTGCAGCGGCTGCCCATCGGCGACGATTACAACGGAAGAAATCGTTGCGGAACGGCTGAAAGCGGTGTTCCCGGAAATCGAAGATATCATCCTCGACACGAGCGTGAGTGATGACCTCATCGCCCAGGCAAAGGCCATTCTCAGCCAGCATCATACAAGGTGACGGCTATGGTTATCGGCATCAAGTACTGCGGTGGCTGCAACAGCACGTACGACCGGGCGCAGGAAGTACAGCGCCTCATGGGAGATTTCCCCGGCCATGCCTGGGTCTATGCGGCCCACGGCGCCCGTCAGGCGGATTACTGGCTTATCGTCTGCGGCTGCCCCTGTATCTGCGCCAATACAGAAGGACTCGAAGCACAAAAGGGCATCAGGACGCTGCAGTGTCCCGACGATTTTACGGCTGTCCGCTCCCTGTTATAACGCTGCCTGCATCTCATATACGGCAGCAGACAAAACGAAACGAACCTGGTCCCACTTAGGAGGACCAGGTTCGTTTCGTTTTTAGTGAAGGATTGGTATTGTATGAGAAGTAAGAGGATAGCTCTTACAAGGCCGCTAATTTCTTATACGTTTCCCGCCGTTCCCGTGCGTCATCTTCAGCCTGCTGCAGGAGCTGCGGTGCCGTATCGGGGAATTTCTGGATCAGGGAAGCATAGCGTACTTCGCCTCTGATGAAATCCTGGAAGCTTTCTGTCGGTTCTTTCGAATCGCGGTGGAACGGATTTTCTCCCTGTTCCTTGAGTTCCGGATTGTACCGGTAGAGGGACCAGTAGCCCGATTCGACGGCTCGTTTAGCTTCCAGCTGTGTCTTGGCCATGCCTGCTTTGATTCCATGGTTGGAGCACGGTGCATAGGCGATGATCAGGCTCGGGCCGTGGTAGGCTTCACGGATGGCTTTCAGTGTCTGCTGCTTGTCGGCACCCATAGCGATCTGGGCGACATATACATAACCGTAGGACATGGCCATGAGACCCAGGTCTTTTTTGCGGACCCGCTTGCCGGCCGAGGCAAATTTGGCAATAGCTGCCGTCGGCGTCGATTTGGACGACTGGCCGCCCGTATTGGAGTACACTTCCTTTACCATGATGTAGTTCTCCCCTTACATATTCGTCATGTACTATTCTTCAATATGGGCAATCTTCTTAGCCAGTTCTTTCTTCATTTCCAGGTTCCCCTGACGGGAAATCATGATGCGCTGTGCCTGCGGGCTGCCGGCACCGTGCATGGATTCTGTCCGGTAGCCGACGGCGGCCGTGCCCAGGCAGAGGTTTTCGATGAGACGCAGGACTTTCAGGCGGTTTTCCGTCGATACGGACGATACGCCTTTGAGGTATTTATCGACATACGGCCCGATTTTCGGATCCCGCAAGTCGATTTCCGACGGCGCCGTGACGACCAGGCCGCCAGCAATATCTTCGGCCAGGCGGACGATTTCATAGGGAAAACGGGTGACGTTCTGCTTGCACACGTTGGCCAGCAGCAGGTCGATGAGGTAGTTGCCCGATTTCGTCGGTTTGCCCAGGGCCGAGCAGGCGATGCCGCAGCCGAAGAGCGTTTCGTTCAGGTGCTGCATTTCGATAATCTTGTCTTTGATGTGCGATGCCTTGGCACAACCGTTATAATCGGCTGCCAGGGCCGCAGCCCCGATGAGGACGTCGCCTACGC
>NZ_DGRS01000065.1:0-26081 GCF_002391155.1 Megasphaera sp. UBA4382
TTCGCTCATGTTTGCGCGTCGCCTTACGGCTCCTTCAAACATGGCTCTCTACTTATCTGGCGTTCATTCGTATGTTGCATTGTTCAGTTTTCAAAGGTCATCTGCCAGCCGCATGATTGAGATGAAGGAAGTTCATCGCTCATCGCGGCGACTCATATATCTTAACAAACTCGCAGGAGTTTGTCAAGCACTTTTTTTGAAATACTTTGTCTGTCTTTTGTGCGAGGACATCCTATTTTTCTGTCCTCTATCATCTGACAGCCATTGTATTTTACCACCTGTTACCACATCTGTCAAGCTGTATTTTTCAATTCAAAATGACTTTATAGCAAAAAGCACGCAAAACATCCCTCTTCACAAAAGGATTCTTTTTTGTTTTCTTTCCGCACGCTCGTATCAGCTGGTTCTTTTATAATACCATTGAATTCAATAAAAGTCAACAAAATATGTATGGATTATACAGAAATCTCATCAATAAAGAAATTCATGTCTCTGCATGGTCCCTTACAATGCCACGGGCAATATATTCTTCAATTTCTTCATCCGTATACTCATATTCCCGTAAAATTTCCCGGCTATGTTCTCCCAGAAGCGGTGCTGGAGACGCCGGACGCCTTGCTTCCTCAAAAGTGATTGGTGTATTAGGCAATACGGCAGACCGCCCATTATTAAAATGCCGTTCGTACAAATTCCCATTAGCCCAGGCTTGCTGATTTTCCGTAATATCCCGGAAGTGCCCAACATTATCATAAACGATATCTGCAGCCGTCAACACCGGGCCCCAGTCCGCTCTTTTTTTCTTCAAGAACGCTCGTTGCACTAAATCTATAAATTCACCAGCATGACATTGTACAGCAGCAAACGTATTAAACCGTTCATCATCGATCAGCGTATCCAGATCAAGGATATGACATAATGCCGGATAGTACCGTTCATAATCCATGATACATAATTCCAGCCATTCACCATCGGCACATTCGTAGGGAATACACACAGGACTCGGCTGTTCATTCCGTTTTCTCGGATAGACGTTGCCATATGCCTTTTGCGCAGCGACGGCAGGAAAGCCCGTAAGCCAGGAAGCAGTTCCTAATAAAGAAATCTCTACTTTATCCCCTTTACCGGTCCGCGCTTGTTTGTATAATGCAGCGCATAGTCCGCCCGCCATAATCGATCCTGTCGTCATGTCGCCAACAGCATGAAACGGAGTGAGAGGCGCCATTCCCGGCTGGCCATAATCCTGCATAAGTCCGCTCCGGGCCCAAAAAGCCGCAATGTCAAAGCCCGGCCTTTCCGCTTCCGGTCCCTTGTTACCGTACCCGCTCAGATGCCCCCAGATAAGGCGTGGATATGTCTGATGCAATACTTTCCAGGTAAGAGACATAGCACGCAGAGCGGTCATCCTGTAATTCGTCATAAAGACATCGGCATCTGCCAGTAGACGATGCAGAATTTCCATCCCTTTTTCTGTACGAAGATTCAGGGATATACTCCGCTTATTACTATTATTAACATCCCAGCAGGGATTTTCATCTTCTGTACAGGGAACCTGGGCTATTTCTCCGTATCGCCGCCATGAATCCCCCTTAAAAGATTCTACTTTTATGACATTGGCTCCCCAGTCAGCCAGTATCCGCGCCGCAGCCGGTACGGCTGCATAGGTCGATAAATCAACTATTTTTACGCCCGTCAATGGTAATTGTTCATCCATACAAATTATGTCTCCCGTAAAATCCGGGCAGTCCGCTGCCTGATACAACGACTGCCCAGTATATACTATCATTATTTTTTATCTTTTAAGCCAAGGTATACTTTTTCTGCTGTAATGGGCAACTCAGTAAAACGTATTCCCGTTGCCTGATAAACGGCCTCTGCAATAGCCGGAGCCGGCGTATTTATGACAATTTCGCCAATAGACTTGGCCCCAAAAGGACCATTCGGTTCGTAACTAGGTGCAAATTCTACGCGTATTTTGCCTATATCCATACGGCTCGGGATTCTATATTGCATAAACGAATTATTCTGGATTCTTCCCAGAGAATCAAATTGAACGTTTTCCATCAACGTCATGCCAATTCCCTGCACAAGACCACCTTCTGTTTGTACCCTGGCCAATGCCGGATTAATGACGGTCCCGCAGTCGACAACAGCCGCATAATCTACTAAATCAATATGACCGGTTTCCAGATCGACATCGACAACTGCTGCAGCTGCCATGTAAGGCGGTGGAGAGGTAGGGGAATAATGGGTTTCCGTAGCTTCCAAGGCAATATCATTCGTAATCATGGCTGCATTCCCCAGATCCTGCCGTGTTACCCTCCGGCCACTGGCAGGATCTGTTACCGCATCACCAGTAAATTCCAGATTCGAAGGATCGTCGCAATCCAGCATGAGTGCCGCTTTTTCTTTTATCTTTTGGATCAGTGACCGACAGGTTTTTACGACAGCCATCCCCGTCAGATACGTCGTCGAAGATGCATAGGAACCACTGTCGTATGGCGAAGTATCCGTATCGACACCACGGGTTACAATCTCATCGACAGAGCAATTGAGACATTCCGCAGCTATCTGCGCCAATATGGTATCGCATCCTGTCCCCATATCAGTCGCTCCAATGGATAAGGTATAAAATCCATCGTCATTCACTTTTATTGTCGCCGAAGCCACGTCCACATTGGAAATACTAGACCCCTGCATAGCCAGTGCCAGACCGGCCGCGCGGATTTTGCCATCGGGAAGCACATGCCGCGGATATACATGCTCCCAACCGATCATAGCCTGAACCCGTTTCAGGCATTCTCCCAGATTGCAGCTCAGTGCTGTTTCGTTGAAATATGCCGGCATCCTTTCACCTTGCTGTACGATATTTTGAAGCCGCAGTGCTCCCGGATCCATGTGTAGTCTGTCTGCCAATTCATTCACAGCCGATTCCAGTGCAAAAATCCCCTGGGTAGCACCATACCCCCTGTATGCTCCGGCAGCAATCGTGTTGGTATACACGGCGGTGTACCGGAACCGGAATGCAGAGAAACGATTGTATAAAGGAATCGATTTATGTCCCGACAACGTGACCGTCGTCGGGCTGTGGTCACCATACGCACCACCGTTCCAGAGCGATTCCACAGAAATCACCTGGATAATACCATCCCGGGAAGCCCCCAAACGCACGTGAACATCTGCTTCATGCCGGGGAGAGGAAACCGTCATGGCCTCTTCCCGCGTATAGGCCATATACGCCCGTTTTCCCGTACGCATAGTAATCAGAGCAGGATAACATTCCATGACAACCGTCTGCTTGGCACCAAAGCCTCCTCCGATACGTGGCTTAACTACACGGATTTTCGATTTGGGAATTTCCAGGGCTGTCGCGACAATGCGTCGTACATGAAAGGGAACCTGCGTCGAACTGACAATGACCAGACGGCCAAATTCATCCAAATACGTATACGCCCGGAATGTTTCCATCATAGACTGCTGTACTTGTTTTGTATGATAGATCCGGTCAATCACAACATCCGATTTCTGGAATGCCGTATCGACATCGCCCCAGTCTTCTTCCGCCTGGGCAATAATATTTCGTCTGTTATCACCACCGACCGGTACACGTGGGTTCCAGTCATCTTCCGGATGAACCACAATAGGATTATCCACGGCCTGCCGGAAGTCGAGAAGAGGCTCCTGTATGTCATATTCCACCTTTATCATGCGCATAGCCTTATCCACACATGCCGCATCACGCCCGGCTACAAGAGCCACTGGGTCTCCAACATATCGTATCTGTCTATCCAGTATAAGCCGGTCATACGGACTGAGTTCCGGATAGGTCTGGCCGGCAATAGTAAACCGCGTCTTAGGGACATCCTCTGCTGTCAGGATGCATTCAATGCCCGGAACGGTCAGGGCAGCTTTCGTGTCAACATGACGTACGATGGCTCTGGCATGAGGGCTGCGCAGAGCTTTGACGATTAGACAGCCTTCCGGTGCTAAATCTTCCGTATAAGCCGGTTTTCCTGTCATCAGTTGCAGGGCATCTTTTTTCATAACCACCCGGTTGATTTCTCTCATAACCGCATCCCCTTTCCTTTTTCTGTCAGATACCGTTTCAATGCCCTCATATGACTGACATATCCCGTACATCGGCAGAGATTGCCTGCTAGGTATTCTTTGATTTCTTCTTCTCCAGGATTATCTAATTCTCTTGCCATAGCCAGCACATTCATGACAAAACCGGGATTACAAAATCCACACTGATCGCTGCCTTCTTGTCCCATATACCGGGCAAATTCCTGTGCTTCATCCTGCAGTCCTTCCAGTGTCATAACATGCTTTCCGTCAATGCGGGCGGCCAGCACGGCACAGGACAGTACCGGTTTTTCCTCCAGCCATACCGTACATAATCCGCATGCTGTCGTTTCACAACCGCATTTGACGCTATAACATCCCTTTTTACGCAATAATTCATACAGCATCTGTCCTGGTAAAATTTCATCACTTTCCATCTTTCCATTAAGCCAGTACTGAATTCTCATTAGTCTCCCTCCCCTGCCGTCTGTAATAACAACCGCCTGCACAGAACCATCGCCATATCATGCCGGTATATGCGGCTGGCCCGCATATTATCTTCAAAAGATAAAGAATCCGCCACTTCACGGGCCGCCCGTTCCGCTTCATCCCCGGTCATTCCCGTACCTGCCGGAAGACATCGTACCTGTGCTCTCATCGGTCGTGCTCCCACACTACAGGAGACGCTATCTGCTGTGCGGGATACGGCACAGGCCAGGACAGGAAAATCGGTCGCGTTCAGCCGCAGCGAAGCATAGGCCGTCCGCCGTTTCTTTTTAGGGAGATATATGCCTTTTAAAATATCCGTATCTGCCGTCTTTTCCGCAAAAAGAGACAGGGGTATTCGTCCGCCTTTATATAAATCGGCTTCTGCATCCAAAGCCAGAAAGAGTGTCAATACATCAGAAAAGCCAAACCGGCCCCAGATGCTCCCTCCTACCGTCGCCATATTGCGAAATTGTGTACCCACAATATGACGCAATGCTTCCTTCATAGCCCCCTGGGTATACGTTTCCAGTGATTCAGAAATTTCCAGTTGGCGCAATGGCACCATAGCTCCAATATAAAATGCTTCTTCTGTTTCGCGTATTTCATCCAGTCCCAAATCCATCAAATCAATTGCCGTTGCCACCCTGCGGCGGGGAGACATGCGCAGCCAGCAACCGCCACCCAGGATAACCGCTGACCGTTTCTGATTTAACTGCCAGGCTTCCTCCAGGCTTTTTGCTTTAACATAATGAGCTATATTCATACCGTTCCTCCTGTTCAGCGCATGCAGATTCTATATCTGCCTGACCGTTTTTGTCTATTTTGATTTTCATAATGATACCTTTTTGATTCTTTAAATTTCTCCTGCTACATAGTTGCAATGCGTAAAATTAATGGTATAATAAAAATGTCTTCAGGGCAGGGTGCAATTCCCGACCGGCGGTATAGTCCGCTAGCGCTTTGGCGCATGATTTGGTGCAATTCCAAAACCGACCGTATAGTCTGGATGGAAGAAGGCAATCTCAGGCTGCGTCCGCAGTCTGTCTGATGCTGTGCCTGTATGCCCTGACCGTCCTGGTCAGGGTTATTTTTTTGCTGAAGACAATTCCCAATACCCTTATATACGGAGGCATGCATTATGACAATGAAACGAACGTACAACACTATCGATGAAGCACTGGATGCTTTGCGCCAGGGCCGGATTATCATCGCCACAGATGATCCGGACAGAGAAAATGAAGGTGACTTTATCTGCGCCGCCCAGTACTGCACAACAGAAAATATGAATTTCATGGCGACTCATGGAAAAGGTCTCATCTGCCTTCCCATCAGTTCGGCCTTTGCAGAAAAACTCGATCTGCCGCCTATGGTAGCCCGGAATACGGACAACCATGAAACAGCCTTTACCGTCTCCATAGACCACGTAGAAACAACAACAGGTATTTCCGCAGTAGAACGGGCTTATACGGCGCGTATGCTGACAGAAGACGCTTCCCGTCCGTCAGACTTCCGTCGTCCCGGGCATATGTTTCCCCTCGTCGCCAAAGAAGGCGGTCTTTTCACCCGCGGCGGACATACAGAAGCCACGGTAGATCTCATGCGTCTCGCTGGCCTGAAAGAAGCCGGATTATGCTGTGAAATCATGGCCGAAGACGGAACCATGATGCGTACACCTCAGTTATGGCACCTGGCAGATATGTATCATCTGCCCTTCATTACATTGAAAGATATCAAAGACTACATGGCCCGTCAGGCAAATAAATCCTGATGGTCCTTTACAAAGGAAACTGCCCATTGGGGTGTGATTTCCAGCATGTCATCCGGCGGCAGCGCCTCTCCCAGATCACGCTCCAGTGCCTGATACGTTTGGTGCATGGAATCATTAAACGGAAGCATGCCTGATTTCTGCTGGCTCTGGTCAGCAAAATGAAAGGCATCGCCCGATTCACTGTGAGTAAATTCAATCAGGCTGGCATGAATCGGGCTGGCCTGTGCTGCCAGAAAAGATTGAATCATTACTTTCATGATTTCTATTACTCTGTCATCGTATCCGGCGTCAAAAATGGCAAGTTTTTCCAGTAACTGCGCCCGCTGGCGGATAAGGCGATAGCGGAATGGCTTCATGAATTCATATTCCGGCTTCTGCAGTGACTGATGCATATTTGTCACATCTCCTCCGCCGGGAGCATAATAAATGACCAGGCGCAGATTGCTCTGAATATAAAGGAAATCATAATCGAGATATGTTTCATGTCCGCACTTCGGACACTGAAACCGAAAGAGAGATAAATCCCGTACTTTATCCCGAAGTCCGGGATTTTTGTCTATCTGTATGCGGTCCCATATTTTAAACCGGCTTTTCTTGCCACAGGCAGGACATTCCAGATTGCGGTTATAATGATCCGCATGTTTCACAGTTTCCATGATGAAGGCTCCTATTGATAAAAATATAAGTTTAGTTCCATTATAGGCCAGAGCTTTTTCCTTGTCTATGAATAAGTGAATAATCCGATATACAAAACAAAAAAGAGTTGTAACAAAATGAGCAAAAACTCATTTCATTACAACTCTCCTTACGTCAATGCAATCAGTCTTTCTGGCGGACTAATTTGCTCTGATTAAACGTATCCACCATTTCAAAATGATCGGCATCGCTAAATTTCAATGTTTCTACACCAAAATCATTTTTCCCCTTCATATCCAAAATCATACTTCCCTTACCTGTTTCCGGGTCAATCTTTACATTCGACAATTCATACGAATAGGACGAGTTCATACCATTAGGACGTATAATTTCCATCGTTCCCTTTTTGACAACCCACGTATAGCCACCTTTGACCGGTTCCTTCCATGTTCCCAGGAACATATCTTTAGGGTCGGCTTTAATCGCCTGTCCATCTGCATCCAGATAGGTGACCTTAGGCTGATTATTGTTATTTTCAGAATATTCAAACTGACGACCATAGTACTTAGTAGTCCCATACAATTTCAAATAGGTCGGGTTGCCCGATTTATCAAAATATTTAGCTTCTGTTCTATTACGCTGGCTGTCATATTTGTATTTCACAGCAGCAATATCTGTCTTTGTTGACATACCACCATTACTCAGGACTTTTTCATCTATGTTCAGAGCTTCCCCATTTTTAAAGTAGCTTATCTGGCTGATGTTACTGTTTTCATCATAGTCCATCTTTAATTCATCAGGCCCTTTAGTATTACTTATAACAAGGGGCAGGCTTTGTCCATCAGCGCCGATAAACTTCAAATCGATAATACGATCCGCGTCATCATAGGTCATATCCAGTTCGGCAACGCCCTTGGCACCATCCTTAACAGGAGCAGCCTGTCCATCTATACCCAGGAACTGGATTTTGACCGGACCGGCATGTTTGTCATCATATGTATATTTTGTTTCTGCCCCAGCTTCTATCAGACCATCTTTCATCTGTTGCAATTTGTCATTAAGCGAAGTGGGACCAAGAAAAACAAACAGGCTCTTCTGAGCACTGCCATCGAGATCACCGGCTTCATTGTACAACTTACGGCTGATGACACGGCCTTTTTTATCATAGGAAAAAGCAATACGGGCGTATTTGTTTTTATTGTTCTTCACTACACCGTTATTATCCCGGATTTCTATGGAGTCCAATACATCCGTTTTTTCTTTGTCATACACAAATCCTAGTATGCTGGCACCCAGATATCCATTAACCACTTTTCCATCCTTATTCATATAGGTAATGGTATCAATATTCCCTTTTTTATCGTAAGCAATCTTCGCCTGCGCTACGCTTCCTAGAGAATTATTATCGCCTTCAGAATTATAATAATATTTCTTTTCTGCTTTTCCTTTATTTTCTCCATCTTTTGCTATCTGATAACGGACAGAAGCTTCACCGTGGTTCCCTACACCCGCCTTGCCGGTCACACGTTCATACTTTTCTTTAATGTAACCATCCTGGCTGTAGTCAAGCTGAATCCGTGCTGCCGTAACAGCCGTCATGTTACCAACGGTAGATTTCCAATGTATATCGATGGGAGCATTACCAGCTTTAGCCGTAACACTTACGATTTTATCTTTTGTCGCATCATCCTTGCCCATTTCGACATAGTAAAAAATGCCGCCTTTCTTAGCTTTTGAGTCGTCAACCCGGTCTTTGATAACAAATTCGCCGTTCGGCTTGATTGCAACGTTTTTGTAATAGCCAGTAGATACCTTATCGCTTCCCGTTCCACAACCAGCCAGCATAAGGGAACATAATCCGGCAAGTATAAGTCCAAAAATTTTGATACGCTTACTAATCAACTCTCATCATCCTTTCTGTTTTTAAATGCCATTCTTTTTAATTCGACATGCTATATACCGCATCTCCCCCCGTCCCATGCGAATGCCAGTACATTCTATCGTAGACCGCCCTTTCCGAAAGGACATTTCCATAACAAAAAGAATATGGCACGCAGTATTTCTCAGAATTCACCATTCAGAGCTCATTCTTGTTTTATTATAATACAATAACACAAAAATGTCACAATTATTTAGATACAAATCATGTAATACGATGTCGGGCGCAAAAAAAAGAACACCCGGGAAAACTTCCCAGGTGCTCTCTGTCCAGTAATCTGGCGGAGTGAGAGAGATTCGAACTCTCGCAGGCCTTACGACCTCTAACGATTTAGCAAACCGTCCTCTTCAGCCTCTTGAGTATCACTCCATATGCAACTGACTAGATTAGTATACACGTTTTTGTATTATCTGTCAAGGGCATTATCTGGCAGGAACAGGCGGTAATCGTAAATAAAATCGTCCCGTGCCTGCCAGGATACGGCCCATGAGAATGGCAAATTCCTGCCTATTTCCCTTCTATGGCCTTATTCAGCCGGTCTATCTTCCCATCCATCATATTCGTATATCCGGGACGGATATCTGCTTTCAGAACGACCGACGTACGAATTCCTTTATCGGTAAAATACTGAGTCGACTTTTTGACGACAGCCATGACGTCATCCCATTCTCCTTCAATTTCTGTGAACATAGAGTACGTGTGGCACTTTAAACCCGAATTACGGATGATTTTGACAACTTCAGCCACATAAGGTGCATATTCGTCACCAGTACCACTGGGAGCAATGCAGACAGCAACGAGTGTATTCATGGTAAAACCCCTCCTCATAAAATAATGATTATATCTTCATTATAAACGATTCGGCACACTTGTCCAGTCTGTCTACAGTGCTTAAAACGTGTCGGGAACAGTTTGTTCAAGGAGGCCCGGTGTATCAGAAAAATCAGTATGGGCTATGCTGTCATTGTCATCACCAAATACAATAGTACCGGAAATTATCCTGCCTGAAAGAATCATGGGAATCCAGATTCCATCGGCCTTCCACATTTCATCATAGGGAAGAGATGAGGCAGAAAACCAGCACGGTTCCATTTCATCAGAAGCCGTTACGGTGCCTTTCCAGTCATGAAGAAAGTAGACATAGCCGATGTGGTTATATGCAGAATCGGCAGGAAAGCGAAAATCTAGATAGGCCACCAGTTGCAATGCTGCCTCGTCTACTATCAGATGACATTCTTCATAAAGCTCCCGTACAGCACAAGCCCGGAAGGTTTCTCCCCTTTCTATTTTTCCTCCAAACCCATTCCATTTAGAAACGCCAAACCCTCTTTTTTTCCGTCCCAGGAGAATCTGTCCCTGGGCATTGACAGGGAAACATAAGGTAGTAGGCCGCATGGTATGTGCCCCCTTATTTTCCCTTCTTCTTCATATTCTTGAAATATTCGTGTTCTTTATTTAATTCCTGCAAAATAGTATTGATTGTCCAGGAAATATTTGTTGGCGTAACCATTGCTTTTAAAGGAATATTCTTCAATCTGCCACGGCGGATAGCATCGAGAAGAAGATTGACTGTCTGATTTGAAAATCCGCAGAGAACAATGGCTTCTTTGGTTACAGGGGGCAATTCACCGTCTTCTTCCGGCGTATGTTCCACGGTCTGTTCCTCTGCATCGCCTTTCATAGCAGCAATTTCAGCTACTTCTTCCTCCGTCAGGCCAAGGACCTTGCCTACCGTATCATCCTTTTCTTCTTCTGTAACGGCTTTTACCTGGGATTTAGTCAGCAGCCCCAGAAGTTTGAGTTGCTTTAACCGTTCCGGTGTAAAATTTACAGCCAATATCATTTTAAATGCCATCTTATTCTCTCCTTTCCTACTTCCACTTATTAAAAAAGCCGCTGTGGAACAAACCACAGCGGCTTTGCATCTCATTACGTGTCCCGTCAGAAACTATCCTGTCGAGATCAGACTAATTCGATGATAACGATCGGAGCTGCATCACCCTGGCGCGGGCCCTTTTTAATGATGCGGGTATAGCCGCCCTGACGATCTTTATATTTCGGTGCAATTTCATCAAACAGCTTTTTAACTACATCTTCGTCCATCAAATAAGCGAGTACCTGGCGGCGTGCATGAAGGTCACCCCGTTTGGCAAGGGTAAGCATTTTTTCAGCCATCTTGCGGAGTTCTTTAGCCTTTGCTTCCGTGGTTTCAATGCGTTCATGCTGGAACAAAGAGGTAACAATGCTGCGCAATAATGCTTTACGTGCAGAGCTGTCGCGTCCTAACTTTCTATAAGCCATCGTTCATCCTCCTAAAACTATTCTTCGTCATTCGATTTTAAATCGTAACCTTCTTTTCGCAACTTTTCGATGATTTCATCGACAGATTTCTTACCCAGGTTACGAATCTTGGCAAGGTCGTCTTCTGTCCGTTCTGTCAAATCAGCCAGTGTATAAATATTGGCCCGTTTGAGGCAGTTAGAAGCGCGTACGGAAAGGTCGAGAACATCAATTTTAACTTTATCCAGTTCAGGACCATCGTCTACTGGCACTTCTTCCTTTCCATCACCAGTAAAATCAGCCTTAGCTTCATTTACTTTTTCATCGGTAGCGATATCCTGGAAATAATTCAGGTAGCTGATCATAATGGATGCAGCCTTAGCTACGGCATTTTCTGCCGTGATACTGCCATCCGTCGTTACTTCAAGCGTCAATGAATCATAATCCATTTCATTGCCGACCCGGACATTGCCGACTTCGTAATTTGTACGAACAACAGGAGAAAAGATGGAATCAATAGGAATGACTCCGATCATATCTGTATCCTTTTTGTTTTTCGTAGACGGTACGTACCCTTTACCACGTTCAATATGGCACTGCATATGGATATGGGCATCCGTATCGAGAGTAGCAATATGAAGTTCCGGGTTCAAAATTTCTACGTCTGTAATTACGTTAAGATCGTTTGCGGTAAATTCGCATTCACCATTAACATCTATGGTGATATCGGCTTCATCAACTTCATCGTTGGTGAACTTCATGCAAACCTGCTTCAAATTCAGGATGATGTCCGTTACATCTTCCCGGACACCGGGAATGGTCGAAAATTCATGCAACACGCCATCAATCTTGATAGACGTAATTGCAACACCATCCAAAGAGGCAAGAAGAATGCGCCGCAAACTATTACCCAATGTGATTCCGTAACCTCTGTCAAGAGGTTTGCATACGAATTTTCCGTATTTGCCGTCATCGCTTTTTTCTGCGATTTCAATCTTAAACTTGCTATCATCTATCATTAGGAAAATCCTCCTATATCAGAATCAAAACAACTTGGTCAAAAGCGCAGACGATTATACGCGTCTACGTTTAGGCGGACGGCAGCCATTATGAGGAATTGGTGTTACATCTTTGATAGAGTTGACTTCCAGACCTGCAGCCTGCAGGGCACGGATAGCAGCTTCACGACCGGAACCAGGTCCCTTAACGAATACTTCAACAGAGCGGAGGCCGTGTTCCATAGCAGCCTTGGCAGCTGTTTCGGCAGCCATCTGAGCGGCAAACGGAGTACTTTTACGGGAACCACGGAAGCCCATTTCACCGGCGCTGGCCCAGCTGAGTGCATTACCCTTGGGATCGCTGATGGTAACAATCGTATTATTGAAAGTAGAACGGATATGAGCTGCACCCGATTCTACATGTTTCTTTTCTTTTTTCTTATTGCTTCTTACGTTATTCTTAGCCAAAATCGTTTCCCTCCTTACTTAAAATTATTTTTTCTTGCCTGCAATTGCCTTGCGCGGGCCTTTACGTGTGCGGGCATTTGTCTTCGTACGCTGACCACGGACGGGCAGACCTGCACGATGACGTTTGCCACGATAGGAATTGACTTCAATCAGTCGTTTTACGTTCAGAGCCGTTTCGCGGCGAAGGTCACCTTCTACTTTATAATCAGAACCGATGACTTCACGGATTTTCTGAACTTCATCTTCTGTCAAATCGCGAACGCGGGTATCAGGATTGATACCGGTTTTGGCGAGAATTTCCTGAGAAGAAGAAAGGCCGATACCAAAAATATATGTTAAACCAATTTCAACACGTTTGTCACGTGGTAAATCTACACCGGCTATACGTGCCATCTATTCATTCACCTCCTGAATATTAACCTTGTTTCTGTTTATGTTTCGGATTTTCGCAAATAACCATAACACGGCCTTTGCGTTTGATGATTTTGCATTTTTCGCAAATTTTCTTAACCGACGGTTTTACTTTCATAATTAACCTCCTGCGTAATCAAGCCTATTTGAAGCGATACGTAATACGACCACGATTCAGGTCATATGGTGTCAATTCAAGCGTGACCCGGTCACCTGGCAGGATACGGATGAAGTTCATCCGCATTTTACCGGAAACATGGGCCAGCACGATGTGATCATTTTCCAACTTAACCTTGAACATGGCATTTGGCAGTGCTTCTACTACAACGCCTTCCACTTCAATGACATCTTGCTTAGACATGTGTTACCTCCCTGATAGATTCAACCCTGGCCCGTTTCAGGACGGACCGTATCCATTCATTGCTGATTCGTACGGAACCAGCGTCCATGCCGGATACGCTCGTTCCTAAAACCTGAAGATGCCGGCAATTCTTTTTCTTCGGCTTCTCCACTTTATACTTACGACCGTCAGCGACCCATACGTAGGGAGCAGTAAGACTGCCCGTGACTACATACACAGCGCCCTTATCTTTTCCGGCAAGGCTGCAAACAACCATGCCAGTAGAAATCAGTGGCTTATCCATGTGACGGAAGTGTTAGAATATCGGGGCCGTTTTCCGTGATTGCTACGGTATGTTCGAAATGAGCAGCCGGTTTACTGTCACGGGTGACAACAGTCCAGCCATTCTTAAGCTGGTGCGTCTTTTCGGTACCCATACAGATCATCGGTTCAATAGCCAGAACCATGCCGGGTTCAAGCAATTCGCCATGGCCGGCCAGGCCATAATTTGGCACTTCCGGATCTTCATGCATATCCGAGCCGATTCCATGTCCGACATAGTCCCGGACGACACCATATCCAAACGATTCTGCATAAGCCTGAACGGCATGACCAATATCACCGAGGTGGTTGCCCGCAACGGCTTGTTCAATACCTTTATACAGGCATTCATTCGTCACCTTCAAGAGTTGAAGTGTTTTCGGGTCCACATGGCCAATAGGTAATGTAACCGTCGAATCACCATGATACCCGTTTTTGTTTACTACCAAATCAATACTGATTATGTCACCATCTTTAAGCTTGCGGTGGCCGGGAATCCCATGAACGACTTCTTCGTTCACACTAGCACAGATGGTGGCCGGGAATCCATAATAGCCTTTGCAGCTCGGGAAGGCCCCCTGACTGCGAATGTATTCTTCACAGCGCTGGTCAAGTTCACCCGTAGTCACACCCGGTTTTGCCAGTTCTCGCATTAATTCAAGCGCATCGGCGGTAATCCGGCCTGCTTCACGAATATACTCAATTTCCCTTTTCGATTTTAATATAATCATTCTTATTTACTCTTTTCAAGGCTTGCTACAATATCGCGGAATACATCTTCCATACTCTGTTTACCATCGACTTCGATGTAGAGATTGGAATTCTTATAATAATCGATGAGCGGTTTCGTCTGGGCAGCATATACGCTAAGGCGTTTCTTAACGGTTTCAACTTTGTCATCATCACGCTGATACAACTCGCCGCCGCATTTATCGCAAACATTCTTCACTTTGGAAGGCTTGAACACAATGTGATAGGTTGCACCACATTTACGGCAGATCTGACGCCCCGTCGTCCGTTTGATGAGTTCTTCATCGGGAACGGCAATATTGATGACACCATCCAGTTTAATTCCCAAATCACGAAGGATGGCATCCAAGGACACGGCCTGACTGGTCGTACGGGGGAATCCGTCAAGAATAAAGCCTTTTTTGCAGTCGTCTTTTGCAAGACGTTCTTTTACGATGCCGACAGTGACGGCATCGGGAACGAGCTGCCCGTTATCCATGTATTTCTTTGCTTCCAAGCCGAGAGGAGTCTGTTCCTTGACAGCTGCACGGAACATATCGCCCGTGGAGATCTGAGGAATACCGTACTTGTCAATCAGGCGTTCGGCCTGTGTGCCTTTGCCGGCCCCGGGAGGGCCCATTAACAGAATATACATTCAAACTACCTCCTTATTTCATGAATCCCTGGTACTGTCTGTTGAGAACTAAGGATTCAGCCTGCTTCATCGTATCGATAGCAACACCGACGACGATAAGAAGTGCCGTACCACCGAAGTATACCCCCTGGATACCCGTCACCCAGCCGATGAAGTTGGGCAGGATAGCTACAAAAGCCAGGAAGAACGCACCGGCGAGAGTAATTCTCGTCATAATGCGGTCAATATACAGTGCCGTCGGCTGACCAGGACGGATGCCCGGAATAAAGCCGCCGTATTTCTGCATGTTTTCTGTCAGCTGGGGAATATTCAGCGTGATGGCAGTGTAGAAATATGTGAAGAACATGATGAGCAGTGCGTACATGATGGTGTTCGTCAGTGTACCCCAGGCGAAGAAGCTGGCAATCCACTGCACCGTGTCGTTCTGCACAAACTGGGCAATCGTAATAGGGAACATCAATACAGAAGAAGCAAAGATGATCGGAATAACGCCTGCCTGGTTTACTTTCAAAGGAATGTGTGTCGTGTGACCGCCATACATCTTGCGGCCGACAACACGTTTGGCGTACTGGACAGATACGCGGCGCTGCCCCTGCGTCACTTCGATGACGACAACGATCATCAAAAGTGCAATAATGGCAAAGAGAAGGGCCTGGAAAATATTGATTGTACCAGCCTGTACGTACTTGTAAATCGTCATAACGCCATCAGGGAACCGGGCAACGATACCGGCAAAGATGATAAGAGAAATCCCATTGCCAATACCACCGGCTGTAATCTGATCGCCAAGCCACATGAGGAAGCACGTGCCGGCAGTCAGGATGATGGAAACCATGAGAACCATGGCCCAGCTGTTATCCACCAGTGCGTTGTTGACCTTGAGGGCATAACTCATGGCAAAAGCCTGGATGAAACCGAGGATAACCGTGCCCCAGCGTGTTACTTTCTGGATTTTATCACGGCCATCCTGATTGTCCTTGGCCCATTGCTCAAAGGTCGGCACCACAGAGGTTAGGAGCTGCATAATGATAGATGCATTGATGTACGGCGTAATGCTCATGGCCAATACGGAAAACTTACTCAAAGCGCCACCGGAGAATAAATCGAGGAGCCCGAACAAGTTACCACTGGAAAACAGGTTTTCAATGACTGAAGCATCGACACCAGGAACAGGGATGTGCACACCAAGGCGGAAAATGATGAACATGATCAGGGTAAAAACTGCGCGCTTCCGGAATTCGGGAACATTCAGTACATTTTGGATGTTTTCTAACACCACAAATCACCCCTACTGTTCTGCTACCGGTTCTTCTCCCGGTACAACTGCCTTGCCGCCAGCTGCTTCTATCTTAGCCTTAGCAGATTTTGTAAAGCCCTGAGCTACGACAGTGAGCTTCTTTTCCAATTCGCCATTGCCAAGAATGCGGATACCATCACGTACGTTTTTGACGATACCAGCTTCTACGAGAGCAACCGGATCTACAGTCGCACCATCTTCAAAACGGTTGAGTGTAGAAACGTTTACTTCTGCATATTCTTTAGCCCAGATATTTTTGAATCCCCGTTTCGGGAGCAGACGATAGAGCGGCATCTGGCCACCTTCGAAGCCCGGACGCGTACCGCCGCCACTACGGGAGTTCTGACCTTTATTACCTCTGCCGGCTGTCGTTCCGTTACCGGAACCAGTACCGCGGCCTACGCGGAAATGTTTTTTCTTAGAGCCGGGAACAATTTTCATTTCATGAAGTTTCAATGAAGCGCACCTCCTTTTATATTAGATTTCTTCTACTTTAACTAAGTGTTCAACTTTATGAAGCATACCTTTAATCTGAGGAGTAGCTTCTTTGATGACACTGGAATTCGTCTTGTGGAGACCCAGGGCGACCACCGTTGCGCGCTGATCGGCAGGACGGCTGGCAACGCTCTTTACAAGGGTAACTTTTACTTGAGACATTACGTATATCCTCCTTATCAGCCGTAAATTTCTTCTACTGTTTTGCCGCGGAGTTCAGCAACTTTGCTGACGTCTTTCAGCTGGGAAAGACCAGTGAGCGTAGCCTGAACCATGTTGTTCGGGTTGGAAGAACCCAGGGATTTCGTCAGAATGTTGCGTACGCCAGCCAGTTCCAATACGGAACGGACCGGGCCGCCGGCAATAACGCCAGTACCTTCAGCAGCCGGTTTCAAAAGGACTTTGCCAGCACCAAAGATACCGGTAATCTGGTGAGGAATAGAACCGTTTTTCAAAGGAACGGAGATGATATGTTTTTTAGCGTCTTCAACACCTTTGCGGATAGCTTCCGGAACTTCGCCAGCTTTACCTAAGCCTGCGCCAACACGGCCATTGCCGTCACCGACAACAACGAGGGCACTGAAGGAAAAACGACGGCCGCCTTTTACTACCTTGGCAACACGGTTGATGAAAACGACATTTTCCTGTAATTCGAGACCTGCATGGTCAACTTTTGCCATGTGTTATTTCCTCCTTGACTAGAATTTCAAGCCAGCTTCACGAGCTGCTGCAGCCAGTGCTGCTACACGGCCATGATAAATATAACCGCCACGGTCAAATACTACTGTCGTGATGCCTTTTTCAATAGCCCGTTCAGCAACGAGTTTGCCAACCAGTTTAGCTGCTTCAGCATTGCCGCCTTTGACATCCTGAGCCTTGATTTCCTTGTCCAGCGTGCTGGCGGAAACCAGGGTAACACCGTTGACATCATCAATGACCTGTGCATAAATATTGGAAAGGCTGCGGAAAACGTTCAAACGCGGACGTTCTGCCGTGCCGTTGATGTTCTTACGTAAGCGCCAATGACGTTTTACGCGAATCGCATTCTTACTCTTTTTCAAGGAATTCACTCCTTTCTATATGTAAATGACGTTATTATTTCTTCGTACCAGCTTTACCAGCCTTGCGACGGACATGTTCACCGACATAGCGGATACCTTTTCCTTTATACGGTTCAGGCAGACGGTAGCCACGGATTTTCGCAGCAAACTCGCCGACATGTTCATTGTTGACGCCAGAGATTACGATCTGAGTAGCACTCGGGCATTCAACCGTAATACCTTCCGGAGCATCGAGTTCGAGGGGATGGGAGAAGCCGAGAGTCAGGGCAAGTTTCTTGCCTTTCATCTGTGCTCTGTAACCAACACCAACGATTTCCAGTTCCTTTTTAAAGCCTTCCGTTACGCCTTTTACCATATTGGCAATGAGAGCACGGGTAAGGCCGTGCAGGGCACGGTTATTTTTTTCGTCATTCGGACGTTCGACAGTAATAACATTGTCTTGTACTGTTACTTTCATATCCGGGTGAAGCGTACGGGTAAGTTCGCCTTTCGGGCCTTTAACGGTAATCACCTGGCCATCGAGGGTTGCTGTTACGCCTGCCGGGATATCAATAGGCATTCTACCTACTCGGGACATATTGACACCTCCAAAACGATTTACCAGACGTAAGCGATAACTTCGCCGCCCAGACCAAGTTTACGAGCTTTTTTATCAGTCATAACACCCTGGGACGTGGAAATTACTGCGATTCCCAAACCACCGAGAACGCGCGGTAATTCTTCTTTGCTAGCATAAACGCGCAGGCCCGGTTTAGAAATTCTCTTGATGCCGGTAATTACTTTTTCTTTATTAGAACCGTATTTCAAAGTTACTTTCAGTGTCTTGCCTTCGTCAACGGTTTCATAGTTCTTTACGAAGCCTTCTTCTTTCAGGATGTTCAGCACTGCGGCCTTCATCGTGGAAGCGGGCATTTCAACTTTTTCGTGATATGCCGAATTGGCATTACGGATTCTGGTGAGCATATCCGCAATCGGATCGGACATTACCATAATCTAAAACCTCCCTCCATATAATGAGTTACCAGCTGGCTTTTTTAACGCCAGGAATCTGACCTTTATAAGCCAGGTCACGGAATGTGATACGGCTGATGCCGAATTTACGCATATAACCGTGAGGACGGCCGGTTACCTTGCAACGGTTATGCAGACGAACCGGAGAAGCATTGGCAGGTAACTGGGAAAGTGCTTCATAGTCGCCTTTTGCTTTGAGTTCTGCACGGAGCTTAGCGTATTTGGCAACCATTTTTTCACGTTTTTTTTCACGTTCAAGCATAGATTTCTTTGCCATGTATGTTATCCTCCTCTATTACTTTTCAAAGGGCATGCCCATCAGTTTCAACATGTACCGGCTTTCTTCGTCCGTTTCAGCTGTTGTAACGATGGTAATGTCCATACCGCGGGCTTTATCGACTTTATCATATTCGATTTCCGGGAAAATGAGCTGTTCTTTCAGTCCCAGTGTATAGTTGCCACGGCCATCAAAACCCGTTGCACTTACGCCATGGAAGTCACGGACGCGGGGCAGCGTCAGGTTCATCAGTTTGTCGAGGAATTCATACATCCGTTCGCCGCGAAGTGTAACTTTGCAGCCAAGGTTCATGCCTTCACGGATTTTAAAAGCTGCGATAGATTTCTTGGCCTTCGTAATCAACGGTTTCTGGCCAGAAATGATTGTCATATCGTTTACAGCAGCATCCAAAGCTTTGGAGTTGGTAACGGCTTCACCAACAGCCATGTTGATGACGACCTTTGTCACCTTTGGAATCTGCATTACGTTTTTGTAATTGTATTTTTCCTGTAACCCTTTCACTACATCCGAAAGGTAAAAATCTTTTAATCTGGACACTCTCAAGGCCCTCCCTTCTCTACATTAAGTTAGATAGCTTTGCCGCTCTTAACAGCCGTGCGTACTTTCGTACCGTCAGCCTGCTGTACCATTTTTACACGAGTCGGCTTGCCGCTTTCAGGATCTACGAGCATTACGTTGGAAACATGCAGAGCAGCTTCTTTTTCGATAATGCCGCCTTGAGGATTGTTCTGTGTCGGTTTTGTGTGACGTTTTACTTTATTAAGGCCTTCAACGACTACACGGTCCTTTTTCGGATAGCAGGCGATGACTTTGCCCTTCTTGCCTTTTTCTTTACCGGCGATGACGATGACGCTGTCACCGGTTTTGATATGCATTTTACCCATCGAGAACACCTCCTCCTTATAATACTTCCGGAGCCAGGGAGATGATCTTCATGAAATCCTTTTCACGCAGTTCTCTGGCAACGGGCCCAAAAATACGAGTGCCTTTCGGGCTCTTATCATTATTGATTACGACGGCTGCATTTTCATCGAAACGGATGTAGGAACCATCAGCACGGCGCAATCCTTTTTTAGAACGAACGATAACAGCTTTTACAACGTCGCCTTTCTTGACAACGCCGCCGGGTGTTGCATCTTTAACAGTACAGGTGATAATATCACCGATGTTACCATATTTTCTGTACGAACCACCCATGACCTGGATGCAGAGTACTTTTTTCGCACCCGTGTTATCGGCAACATTCAACACAGTTTCTTGCTGAATCATGGCTTGACCTCCTAATTAATCGATCTTACTTCGCTTTTTCAACGATAGTGACTACTCGCCAATGTTTCTGCTTGGACAGGGGGCGGGTTTCTTCGATGCGTACGATATCACCGACGCCGCATTCGTTATTTTCGTCATGAGCTTTGAACTTTACAGTGCTGACGAGCGGCTTTTTGTAGAGTTCATGCTGTTCTTTATATTCTACAGCAACGACAACGGTCTTATCCATTTTGTTGCTGACTACTTTGCCTACGCGGATTTTGCGTTCATTTCTTTCCATCTGAGCTGTGACCTCCTTTTAGATTTTCAATCCTGTGTGACTTACGCCTGTGCTTTCAATTCTGCTTCGCGCTGTACCGTTTTGATGCGAGCGATAGTTTTCTTTACTTCACGGATGCGCATGGGATTTTCTAATTGGCCGGTCGCATGTTGAAAACGGAGGTTAAACAATTCTTCTTTCAGGCTAACCACCTTTTCATCCATTTCGGCAGCGCTAAGAGCACGGATTTCTTTAACCTTCATTTTATTCACCACCTAATTCCTGACCTTTAACGACAAATTTAGTTTTAATCGGCAGCTTATGACCGGCAAGACGCATAGCTTCACGAGCGACTTCTTCATTAACGCCACCCATTTCAAAGAGTACACGGCCCGGTTTTACAACTGCTACCCAGTATTCCGGAGACCCCTTACCAGAACCCATACGTGTTTCAGCCGGTTTTGCTGTGATAGGTTTGTCCGGGAAAATTTTAATCCATACCTTACCGCCACGTTTGATGTAACGGGTCATAGCAATACGAGAAGCTTCGATCTGACGGTTGGTAATCCAGGCAGGTTCCAAAGCTACAAGACCGAAATCGCCATGAGCTACTTTATTGCCACGCTGAGCCTTACCTTTTAAACGGCCGCGGAACTGTTTACGATGTTTGACACGTTTTGGAATTAACATCAGGCTTCACTCCCTTCACGTTTTTTCTGCGGAGCTTTTTTAACTTCCGGCAGGATTTCTCCTTTGTAGATCCAGCATTTTACGCCGATGCAGCCATAGGTTGTATGTGCTGCTGCAAAGCCATAGTCGATATCTGCGCGAAGTGTATGCAGAGGAATAGAACCATCGCGGACACTTTCGCTACGGGCGATTTCAGCACCGCCAAGACGACCGGAGCACATGATTTTGATACCTTTGGCACCCATACGCATCGTACGGCCTACGCACTGCTTCATAGCACGGCGGAAACCAATACGGCGTTCGAGCTGGCTGGCAACGTTTTCAGCAACGAGAGTTGCATCCATTTCAGCCTGTTTGATTTCAGCAATGTTGACATCAACGTTTTTATCGGTAAAAGCTTTCAGAGCTTTTTTAATATCTTCAATACCAGCGCCGCCACGGCCGATGACCATGCCCGGTTTGGCAGTATGAATGATTAATTTGATGCGTTTGGCAGAACGTTCGATTTCAATACGAGAAACGCCTGCAATAAATAACTGTTTCTTTAAGAAATCACGGATTTTAACGTCTTCGTTCAGAAGTGCAGCATAATCTTTTTCAGCATACCATTTAGCATCCCAAGGTTTTGAAACACCGACGCGAAATCCATGGGCGTTAACTTTTTGACCCACTACGTTTCCCTCCTTAAGCTCTTTCTTTTACTACAACAGTCACATGACTGGAATGTTTCAGGATCTTGAAAGCCTGTCCACGGCTGCGGGGATGAATACGTTTCATCGTGGAGTCCTGGTCAACGAAGATTTCAGAAACATACAAAGAATCTGCGTTCATATCATTATTGTGTTCCGCATTGGCAACAGCCGAACGAAGAACCTTTTCTACAACCCGGGAACCTACTTTCGGAGTAAATTTAAGGATTGCGAAAGCTTCGCTCACGTTTTTGCCCCGTACGAGGTCAGCTACGATTCTGATCTTACGGGGGGCAATGCGGATATGTTTAGCAATTGCTCTTGCTTCCATGGTTAGTACCTCCCTTAGCCTGTTACTTTTTCAGATTTAGCATGACCTTTGAATGTACGTGTCGGAGCGAATTCGCCCAGTTTATGGCCAACCATATCTTCAGTGATATAAACAGGAACGTGTTTGCGGCCGTCGTGAACAGCAATCGTATGGCCTACAAAGCTAGGCAGAATAGTAGATGCACGAGACCAGGTTTTAACTACTTTTTTTTCATTGGCTTCGTTCATAGCGTCAATCTTTTTTACGAGATGGGCAGCAACGAATGGGCCTTTTTTTACGGATCTGGACACTTATATATCTCCTTTCCTGGACCTATTTACGTCTCTTCACAATAAACTTATTGGAAGCCTTCTTTGCTTCACGGGTCTTCACGCCGTATGCAGGTTTACCCCAAGGAGTAACCGGACGTTTACGACCAACAGGAGACTTACCTTCACCACCACCATGAGGATGATCGCACGGATTCATGACAACACCACGGTTGCCCGGGCGGATACCCATCCAGCGGGAACGGCCGGCTTTACCGATTGTAAGGTTTTCATAATCCGGGTTGCTCACGATACCGACAGTAGCACGGCAGTTTACATGAACCTGGCGTAATTCACCAGAAGGAAGACGGAGCAGTGCATAGTTTCCTTCTTTAGCGATAATCTGTGCGGACGAACCAGCAGAACGGACCATCTGGCCGCCTTTGCCGATTTTCAGTTCGACGTTATGTACGAGAGTACCGAGAGGAATCTTGCCGAGAGGCAGTGCATTCCCAGTTTTAATATCCGATTCCGGACCAGAAACGACGACGTCGCCGACTTTCAAGCCATTCGGAGCGAGGATATATTTCTTTTCGCCATCTGCATAGAACAGAAGAGCGATATTTGCAGAGCGGTTCGGATCATATTCGATCGTCGCTACTTTAGCGGGGATATTGTCTTTGATACGTTTGAAATCGATCAAACGATAACGGCGTTTATGACCGCCGCCCTGATGGCGGACTGTCATTCTGCCCTGGTTATTACGACCGCCCTTGCTCGTTACTTTGACCAGCAAGGATTTTTCCGGTTTGGACGCTGTGATTTCATCGAATGTCGAGACAGTCATGAAACGGCGGCCGGCGGAATACGGTTTAAAAGATTTAATGGCCATTTTGGTGCCTCCTCCTTTATGTCAATATTGCTTACGCTTCAAAGAATTCGATTGTTTCGCCTTCCTGAAGGGTTACGATGGCTTTTTTGTAATCCGGGCGTTTACCAATATATTTGCCCATGCGTTTCATTTTGCCTATCGTGCGCAGTGTCGTAACGTTTTTAACTTTGACGTTGAAAACTTTTTCTACGGCCTTGCGGATTTCAATCTTATTGGCATGGAGCGGTACCTTAAATGTATATTTGCCATCAGACATCATCATTGTCGTTTTTTCAGTGATGACCGGTTTTAATAAGAGATCATGCATATCCATTATCCGAGCACCTCCTCAATCTTAGCTACAGCGCTCTTCGTTACGAACAGCTTCGTGTAGTGGAGCAGGTCGAAAATGTTGATGCCCGTCGTGGAAACGGCTTTTACACCTTCGATGTTGCGTGCGCAGCGTGTTACGACTTCGTCATTATCCGTGACGAAGAGGACTTTTTCGCCCGTAAATTTGAAGTTATTAATAATCTGTGCTACTTCTTTGGTCTTGGCAGCAGCCAGATTAATTTCATCGAGTACATACAATTCATTTGTATTTACTTTATCGCTTAATGCGGATTTTACAGCCAGACGACGTGCTTTGCGGGGCATCTTCTGTTCATAAGAACGCGGATGGGGACCCCAAACCGTACCGCCGCCAACCCATAACGGACTGCGGGTGCTGCCTACACGGGCCCGGCCGGTTCCTTTTTGTTTCCATGGTTTTCTGCCGCCACCGCGTACGAGACCGCGTGTTTTGGTAGCATGTGTGCCCTGACGTTCATTGGCGAGCTGACGAAGTACAGCCTGTCTCATGACAGCTTCGTTCACTTCAACGCCAAATACGCTATCGTTCAATTCGATTTCACCGGTCTGTGCGCCGGTAATATTATACGTGCTTACTTTTGGCATTCTATTTTATCCTCCTTCCTGTATGACAACTATTAGCGGGGTTTTACAGTGTCACGAATCATGACAAGGCTGCCTTTGGCACCCGGGATACCACCTTTAATCAGAATCAGGTTCTTATCCATATCGACTTTAACGACAGAGAGACGAAGAACTGTAGCCTGATTGCCACCATATTGTCCAGGAAGTTTTTTACCTTTGACGACTTTACCGCCGCCACCACTGGTCATAGGTCCGAGGGAACCCGGTTCGCGGTGAGATTTGGAGCCGTGACCCATAGGTCCGCGGTGGAAACCGTGACGTTCAATCGTACCAGCGAAACCTTTACCCTTGCTGGTGCCAATTACATCGACGAGATCGCCGCTTGCGAAAATATCAGCTGCCAGAGTTTGGCCTACCGTATATTCCGGCGTATCATCGAGACGTAATTCGCGAAGATACTTAACAGGTTTAACGCCTGCTTTGTCGAACTGACCCTTTACAGGTTTTGTCAGATGTTTTTCTTTGATGTCGCCATAGCCGATCTGAATGGAGTTGTATCCGTCGGTATCAACTGTCTTTACACGGACAACTACGTTCGGGGACGCTTCAACGACTGTAACAGGGACTACTGCGCCTTCTTCAGTGAAGATCTGAGTCATTCCCAGTTTTTTACCCAAAATAGCTTTAGACATAATCGCACCTCCTCCTATAATTTAATTTCAATGTCTACGCCAGCCGGAAGATCGAGTCTCATAAGTGCATCAACGGTTTTGTTCGATGCTTCGAGAATATCGATCAAGCGTTTGTGCGTACGCAGTTCGAACTGTTCACGAGAATCCTTGTTAACATGTGGGGAACGCAGAATCGTGAAGATGTTCTTTTCCGTCGGCAGCGGAATCGGGCCGGATACCATTGCACCTGTCCGTTTCGCCGTATCGACGATTTTCGCCGCGCTCTGATCCAGGATCTTGTGATCATACGCTTTGAGGCGAATTCTGATTCTTTCCTGTTTTGCCATTACGTAATTCCTCCTAACGTCCATTTCGTCGAATAGACTGCTCCATAGGAGTTTCCCCGCTTAACGGGCAACATCCTATTTCATTGTTTTCGACGCGTCGCAACATAGATAGACAGAGATACCCTGTTGTCGCGTACTTACTTATTATACTACAATTCGGACAGCGATGCAAGGATTTTTCTTGCGTTTTAGCCCTGTTTTATGCGCTTTCTGACCGATTTTGCATGGATGCTATTTTTTTTATTCATAAAAAAACATCTGCAGCAAATGCTGCAGATGTTTTTTTCGTTTCTTCCTATTATAAGGTTATTAGCCTTCGATTTCGGAAACAACGCCGGCGCCTACTGTACGGCCGCCTTCACGGATAGCGAAACGCAGGCCTGCTTCAATAGCGATCGGAGTGATCAGTTCAACGTCCATTTTGACGTTATCGCCAGGCATGCACATTTCCGTGCCTTCCGGCAGCTGGATTACGCCCGTTACGTCCGTTGTACGGAAGTAGAACTGCGGAC
>NZ_DGRS01000014.1:0-16690 GCF_002391155.1 Megasphaera sp. UBA4382
AAGTTCATCGCTCATCGCGGCGACTTGTATATCTTAACAAACTCATAGGAGTTTGTCAAGCACTTTTTTGAAATACTTTTGAGAGGAGGAAGGGAACCTTCCCGTCTGCTCAACAGCTTGTTTAGTATATCCCACTCTTCCCTTCTTGTCAAGGAATTTTTTTACACCGCTAAAAAAAAATGACGTTCATCACAGTTCGTTAACCGTTTATCGAATCACTTCGACCAACGTCCTGCGGTCTGCGACAAACGTCTCTATTCTAAGGCTTGTTAACCCTCTTTTGATACGTATACTATCATGACAGTCCTGCCTTTCATATACGCCGATGAATGATTCTGCTTTACTCTAATATAAAGGGATTTCCCGCAATATCTGACGGCTGGGCCGTATACAATTCATCAATAAATGCCGTCTGGAATGAACCCGTCCCCTTTACATAGGTTTCTGCCCGGCTTCCCGCCAGATTATATACGGCAGCGCCAGTAATTGCGGCTACAAACGGATCGGCTGCAGCTGCATAAACGGCCATGACTCCACCGAGGGAGCATCCCGTCCCGGTAATACAGGGCATCATAGGCGATCCCCCTTTTGAGATGATTACCTGTCTCCCATCGGTAATCAAATCTTCCACTCCGGACACGGCAACGGCTCCACCCGTCCATGAAGCCAGTGCCATAGCTGCATCTCTCGCAGCACGCACCGTATCCGTCGAATCGACACCACGTACTTCCGAAACGGCCGAGCCACCAGATAAATTCCATAATCCTGCCAGCGCAATAATTTCCGAGGCATTTCCCCTGATAATAGATGGCTTGTATTCTTTAAACTGAGTCAGCAAATCAGTTCGCATCTTCCCAAGACCGATAGCTACAGGGTCGAGGACCCAGGGTTTCCGTTCTTCGTGAAGTACCTTTGCCGTAAGAGGCAGTGTTTCTGCATAAACAGGGAATAAAGTACCCACGTTGATATACATAGCCTGGCAAATATGCGCCAACCCTTCCCCTTCGTCGGGAAGATATACCATGGCAGCCGATCCTCCCACTGCCAGCTGGGCATTCGCTACAAAATTAATGGTTACCGTATTGGTAATGGATGGAACCAGCGGGTTCATCTGCCTGACTGCCACTGCCGTCTGTTCTATTGCTTTTTTTAATGTTTCATTTGTCATATTGGTCACCACTTTCTTTTTTATCATATATTATACAACGTATGCACGAATATGTAATCAAATGGCTTGTATTATTTTTTCTGAATATGTATAATTATGAATGTAATCTTTTGGTAACGTTTTGGGATGCGTTATACCATACTATCTATATAAGGAGATATAGGAATGAAAAAAAAATGGGCTACACTGACGGCTGTTTCATTGGCAGCCATGACTGTATTGACCGGCTGCGGCGGTTCTCAGAGTGAAAGCAGCAAGAAATCCAGTGATACGCTGGTCATCGGTATGGAACCGACATTTCCCCCGTTTGAATTCACAGAAAACGATCAGTATGTCGGCTTTGATATCGATTTTGCCAAAGCCGTTGCTGACAAACTGGGAATGAAAGCCGAAGTCAAAAGTCTGGGCTTCGACGCTCTGATTCCGGCTCTCAAAAGTGGCCAGATTGATCTCATCGCCTCAGGCATGGATGCTACACCGGAACGGGCAAAACAGGTATCGTTTACAAAACCGTATTTCCATGACGGATATTCCGTCGTCGTCCGCAAAGATAATACGACAATCAATGGATTCCAGGATTTATCCGGTAAGAATGTCTGCACCCAGGTCGGTACAAAAGGCGTTGAACTGGGACAGCAGGCCGGCGCGGTTATCAAACAGGTAGACGCCAATAACCAATGCTGGATGGAGCTGAACAGCAATAACAGTGACGCCGTCATCATCAATACGTCCGTAGCAATGTATTACCTCAGCCACGGCGGTGAAAATGACCTGAAGCTGGCTGGTGAACCTCAGATGGCCCCCGATGGCATTGCCATGGCCGTTAGCAAAGACAAGCCGGAAATGCTGGAAAAAGTCAACAAAGCCATTGATGAATTAAAGGCAGACGGTACCTACGCCCAGCTCTACAAAAAATGGTTTGGTACGGAACCGAAAGAATAATAAGGAATAAGAATGTATAAAGCATACGTATTTGATTTTGATTATACTCTGGTAAATTCCGAACAAGGCATCGTCATGTGTTTTGAAATGCTTCTCCATGATGAAGGATATGCTCCCGTTTCCCGGGATGTCATCTGCAGTACCATCGGCAAGACAATGTACGATGCCATGTCGATTATTACAGGAGAAACAGAAAAAGGGAAACTGGCCCGGCTCATCCGGCTCTATAAAGTCCGGTATTCCGATTTCTACATGACGCCCAATACCCATCTGTATCCGGAAACGAAACCGGCCCTCACTTATCTGAAAGAAGCCGGTGCCATTTGCTGCATCGTTTCTACCAAAACGAGGAGCCGCATCATGGAAACCATCCGTCGTGAACAGATGGAGCCCCTTATCGACCGCGTTATCGGCATTGAAGATGTAGAGCATGCCAAGCCTGCCCCCGATGGACTCCGGCTCATACAAGATTATTTTCATCTTGTCCCGGCAGATATCCTGTACGTTGGCGATAGTCTTATCGATGCTGATACTGCTCAAAATGGCGGCGTCGATTTTGCTGCCGTTACCACCGGTGCCACACCGGCATCAGCGTTTGCAACACGCCCTCACACCTGGATCATGTCTGATCTGAGTGAATTATATATGAGGAAAAAGTAATTCCGTTTGAAGGAGTGACTCATGATGAACAAAAAATATGTAACTATGCTTGCTGCTTCCCTGGCAGCCGTTACGCTGATTACCGGCTGCGGTGGTTCCCAGAGCGGTGACAAGAAAGATGCCACCAAGGAACAGAAAACTCTCGTCGTCGGCACAGAAGCCACATTCCCGCCTTTTGAATCCGTAGAAAATGATAAAGTTGTCGGGTTTGATATGGACCTCACCCAGGCTATCTGTGATAAACTGGGCTACAAGATGGAAATCAAAAACATTGGCTTCGATGCCCTCATCCCTGCCCTCAAGAGCGGTCAGATTGACGTCATCGCTGCCGGCATGGACGCTACACCGGAACGCAAGAAACAGGTAGCCTTTACCGATGTCTATTACAAAGGCGGCTATACAATCGTCGTCCGCAAGGATAATACCGACATTACCGGCTATGACACCATTACCGGCAAGACAGTCGGCGCACAGGTAGCTTCCAAAGCCGGCGACCATGCAAAGGAACATGGGGCAACCGTCAAGGAATTTGATACCAACAGTCAGGGCTGGATGGAACTGGAAGCCGGTACAGTCGATGCAATTTCTATCGATAAAGCCGTCGCCCAGGATTACATGACCCACGGTGGCAATGAAAAAGCAAAAATCGTCGGCGATCCGATTCTGTCCCGCGGTACAGCCATGGCTATCAGCAAGGATAAACCGGAATTGTTGAAACAATTTAATGATGCACTGAGTCAGATTAAAAAAGACGGTACGTATGCCAAGATTTACAAGAAGTGGTTTGGCGAAGAACCGAAAGATCAAGACTTATAATCCATCATCTATATGGAAAAAGGGAGCACGATGCAGATTTTTGCATCGTGCTCCCTTTTCTCTTATATTATGCTCCCTGTCCCAAATCTTCCTGAACAGGTCTCTTATTTGTTTTTGCTTTCGTTTTCTTATCTTTTTTGGCATTACTTTTTGTCTTTTTCCCCGAAAGCTCCGTCTGTTCTTCAGTACGGCCCGCATGTAATTTCTTTTCAATCCGGGCCCAATCGTCTCCGATACTCTCCTGCTGCTGTTTCTTCTGTTCTTCCAGTCGGCGCTGTGCTCCTTCACGTACGGCATCAGCCGCCTGCTGCACCGATGCATCGGGAACGATGATAATCCGCACAGGGAGGTTGGCTGCTCCCGGTGGCATAAGATGTATCGTGACAGTCGTACCCGCCGCCACAGAATCGAGGTATTCCATCGCATAGGCATTATCAAATCCCATGCTCAGTCCTTTACGGGGCAGCTCTACAATTTTACTGGCTGTTCCGCCTTTTCCGTCATCATAACTGATTTCAGCCACGCCGGCATATTCCCCTCCCTGGGTGTTGAAATAGTAGTGGAGAAGTCCCGTTCCTCTGGTTTTTATCTGTATAAGGTAATCGAGGCCATAATTGCCCACGTCCTCCGAAAGGCGGTCGTCAATCACGTCATAACCCCGTAAAAACCGGTCTTGTATGCCGTCGGCGATAAGAATATAGCCAATACCTTCATCTGCCGTAAAGGGAATCAGATTTTTGAGAGAGCGGTCCATCCCCGGGAAGGTTCCCCGCAGTTTAACGTCATCACTGGCCAGATACTGCTGTTTTTTCATAAAAGCTACCGGATCTGCCGCAGCTGGCATAATAACGGCTGAAACATACATATCATCCGGCAGATTCATGTTGACAATACCAGAAAACAGCTGATCTGGAGCTACGATGACGCGGTTCAGCCGATCGCTGAGTACGGCATAGCCGAGCGGTGGAACGCTGACCCGGTTATAGGTCGTATTTCCTTCATAATATAAGGTAGACAAATCCTTGCCCACATCGTAATAAGACGTACTTGGCTTGGCATAATAGACACCGCTGACCCCTGCCATAACTTCATGGTCTGAAGGGTTGTATGCCATGGCGACAATCTTGCGCGGATAATTTGCCTGATTGACATGATAAAAATATAGCCGCGTATCACCCTTTACTTTATCGACATATAAAATTCCGTCTTTATCGGCATATTCCGGACTATCCGAGAACAGCAGCGTTCCCGTATCATGAGGTGCTGTCATCGCCACGGGAAGCATCCGGCTGCGTACGATTTTATCCATGACTTCGGGATTATCTGCCCCGTATTCTGTATCCGCTGCCTCCAGCGACACCAGTGGCAGCACACATAAAAGACCTGCAATCAGACATTTACTGAGTATTCGTAATTTCATGATGTTCCATACCTTCTATTTCCTTCGCTATCGTCGCGATTTTTTTAAACCGGTGGGATAATCCCGATTTCGTAATACCTGACAAAGCTGCGATTTCTCCCATTGTCGCCTCCGGATGGGCCAGACGTAATTCGGCCGCTTCCTGCAGTCTGGGACTCAGGAGGTGATACCGGCCCGAATCACGTATGCGTTCAATATCCGCAGTCTGACGTACTGCCGCATTAACGGTTTTTTGAAGGTTGGCCGTTTCGCAATTAACCACGCGGTTCACATTGTTACGCATGTCTTTGACGACCCGCACACTTTCAAATTTCAGATACGCTTGTACGGCCCCGATCTGCTGCAAAAAAGAAGATACGCCATTTCCTTCCTTCACATAGACCAGATAGTCTCCTTTACGGTCTGTCATCTTGGCAGACAAGTGAAAATGGTGCATTAATTTCAAAAGCAGGCGGGCAAATTCTTTATTCCCTGTCATCAGTTCCAGATGGTAATCTCCCTGGGGCTGATTGACCGATCCCCCGCCCATAAAGGCGCCACGCAAAAAAGACCGGCGGCAGTCATCACGGCGTAGTTCCAGCCCCTGAAAGGCTTCCTCTGCAGGAAACAACGTCAGGGAACGTAAGGCGGCCGTACTTTCCACTGCCGGCGGAATCCGGAGGATATAATAGTTTTTTTTGCGCAGCCTGCGCCCCCGCCGCACGAGTACTTCCGGCCGTATGGAGAAAGAATGGCGCCACATGGACAGAGCTTTTCTTGCCACGGCGTTATTGGACGTACTGAATTCCAATCCGGCGCATCCATCGGAACCGGGAAGGAGCGAACCTCCCATACACAGCAACGCCGCCAGTTCCGCAGTGCGACAGGCGGCGTCTTCAACGGGAATATGAGCGGCCTCGTTTTTTACTTCTTCTGCAAACGACAAACAGCTCACCTCCTGGGATGTTTCAAATTATATCTCTTTAAATAATAATGCAGCAATTCAGGGGATAAATCCGTCCGCAGCGCATTAATCAAATCAAAAAGGACATCTGCCAGTTTATTCGTATCATGGGTAGCTCCCGTTTCTCTGTTGACCAGATCAGCCTGAATCAGTGTCGCGCCGGTCTTATGTATTTCTTTTTTGTCAATCTGCACAGGATACTGGCCGGCAGCAGCATATTTCTGTAAAATCGCCGGATCTACATTGCCATTATTAGCCATGACAAAATCAATGACTGGTGCTCCGGCCTGTCGTTCGATTGCCTTGACATGATCGGCTACGCTGTACCCGTCCGTTTCCCCCGGCTGTGTCATGACGTTACAGATGTAGATCTTTTTCGCCTTGCTGTCGCGCACGGCAGCCGCAATATCAGGAATGCACAAATTAGGCATAATACTCGTATAGAGGCTGCCCGGCCCCAGTACGATGGCATCGGCATCGCGGATTGCATCTACAGCAGATTGCACGGCACGGGGATGTTCCGGTGTCGTAAAGACCCGCTTAATTTTGCCATGGGCCTTGGGGATCTGCGATTCCCCCTGTACGATAGTCCCGTCCACCATTTCCGCATTGAGGAGGATTTTATCTGCCGAAGAGGGAATGACTTTCCCACGGACTTTCAGGACTTTGCTTGTCGCATCCATAGCCCCTTCTACGTCTCCCAGGACTTCAATCAGCGCGGCAATAAACAGGTTGCCAAAACTGTGCCCGGACAAATTACCCGATCCGCCAAAGCGGTGGGCAAATAGTTTTTCCATCAGCCCTTCTTTATCAGCCAGGGCAACCAGACAGTTACGCAAATCCCCCGGCGCTATAATGTCCAGATCCTGACGGATCCGCCCGGACGACCCGCCATCATCGGCAACGGTGACGACGGCCGTCAGATTATATGTTTTTGTCTTCAATCCCCGGAGCATAACCGAAAGTCCTGTCCCCCCGCCGATAACGACGACTTTGGGACCCTTGGACAATTTCATATTAGATAAGATGAGTTCACTGAGATTTTCCGACTCATTCGGCATGATAACGCCCAGCATGGTACGGATCAGACGCCGGGTAGACCATCCCATGATCAGGATGCCTGCCAGGAGAATGACAATGCCAAGAGAAGCCAGGACCGTATAGTTATAATGGCCTGTCGCTTCATAGAGCAGGCGGAAGGTCCATTCTTCTACCTGGCCGATCCATTGGTAATTAAACGTCAGGACAATACCAAAACTGGTACACATCATGCCCAGGCCAAACAGGAAGAGCCATCGCTTGATGTGCAATCCCGGATGAAGCCATTTAAAAAAGCGCATGTTCTGCCCCCTCCTTATGCATCTTCTCCTTCATAACCAGGAGCATCTTCTTCGACATCATTTTTGGCAAGATCCCGGTGTTCAATAGATACATCGACACCTGTTTCTTTGAGATGACGGTACATTTCTTCTGCCATGCAGACACTGCGGTGCATCCCGCCGGTACACCCTACGGCAATGACCAGCTGGCTTTTTCCTTCCCGCTCATAATTGGGAAGGAGAAAATCTATCATATCGAACCATTTTTCTTTAAACGTCTGAGTGACCTGAAAACTTTGGACATAATCCCGTACTACGGGAACCCGGCCCGACTTATGGCGGTATTCCTCAACATAATACGGGTTGGGCAGAAAACGCACATCATCGACAATATCCGCATCAATGGGCATGCCATGTTTGAAGCCAAAGGATACGACCGTAACGGTCAGTCCCTTGCGGCCTGTATTCAGCGCATAGCGCTTGCGCAGGATATCCCGCAGCTGGCTCGTCTTGAGTGAGCTCGTATCAATAATAAAATCAGCCTGTTCCCGGAGCGTGGCCAGCCGCTTCCGCTCTTCCGCGATTCCCTGACTGATGCGCCCATGAAGTGCCAGAGGATGGACACGCCTCGTTTCTTTATAGCGGTTTATAAGGACCTTGTCTGATGCTTCCATGAAGACGATTTCATAGGAAACGCCCTGCTTGCGCAATTCCTGTAAAGCCTGGCTCATAGCATCAAAAAACTGCCCGCCGCGGATATCGGCAATGAGGGCCACATGACGCACCCGTTCACCGCCTTTGACGCAAAGCTCGGCAAATTTTGGAATCAGCACTGGCGGCAGATTGTCTATACAAAAATAACCAATGTCCTCCAACACTTTGACAGCCTGGCTCTTACCTGCACCCGACATGCCGGTGACAATGATCAAGTGGAATTGATCCATCGTGGTCCCTCCTTACAAGATAAATTTTTCAATAGCTCTGGCTACTCCGTCTTCATTATTGGATGCCGTAACATACGGAACCTGTTCTCTTACTTCGGGTACGGCGTTGGCCACAGCTACGCCGAATCCGGCAGCTTTCAGCATGGATAAATCATTCATTCCGTTTCCAAAGCTCATGACGTTCTGCAGCGAAATGCCATAAATATCACAAAGACGTTTCAGGCAGACACCTTTTGAAATTCCTTTGGGCGTAATTTCCAGGAATGTCGGCTTGGAACACATGATATCGAATCTGCCCGGCATCGCTTCTTCTATTTCCTTTGCCCGTTGCAACAGGACTTCATGTTCATCACAGGATAATAATTTATCTGGCGCACCACAGGGAGTATAAAAATCATCACCGCATACGACAGCGTGGGAATGAGTAATCCGTTCGTAATCGGCAACCCAGTGATTATACTCGGCAACACGCAGCACGTCATCAATATACGATTGCATCATCCATCCTTTTTCTTTGGCCAGCGAGAGCAGTTGTGCCGCATCTTCCTGTGGAATAGGATGACTGTACAGTATCTTCTTCGATTCCAGCGTCTGGATCAGTCCGCCTCCAAACAACATCATGGGGATATCCCCCAGCCCGAGCATGCGGCCATAGGGACTGGCCGTCGCATACATACGGCCAGTTGCAATCATGATGTGGATTCCCTTCTGTTGTGCCCGGCGTATCGTATCTTTCGTATAATCAGAGACGGTCGTATCGTCCCGGATGAGCGTATCATCGAGATCTATCGCTATCATTTTTATCGGGTATTCTGGTTGTTGTATCATTTCGTTTTATCCCCCTGTTTCCAATCAAACGGGTCGCCAGCCGGCTTTTCCGTCTCTGTCTTTAATGTCTCTCCATCCCTGGCGTAGGTCAGGTCCTCGGCATACTCCGAAGCCAGTTGGTCCATTTCTTTCTGCTGGGATGCCGTTGCCCGGCTGCGGTTTTTGAGTGCCGTAACCAGCATATCACGCATTTCCACACGGGTCAGAGCATAAGAAGGTGAAAATCTGGCCATATCTGCACCGGTGAGACCCGCCTTTGTCAAATCCAGAAGATACTTGTATTCCCAGCTATTCTGTTCAATCGCATCGAATGGATTCGGGGCGTACGGATTATACGCAGAGGCCGTACCACAGGCCAATAAGGCCAATGTCAACAGCATAAGTCCCAGTCGTTTCATAGCAGCAGCTCCCTTTCTGTATTACCGCATTATAAACAAATACGCTCTCTATCCGGCAGCCATGAGTCATACCGGGAAGAGAGCATATCTCTGTACGTTCTGTTATTTCGCTGTATTATCGCCAGCTTCCGGCTGTTCTGCCGGAGTATTGCCATCACTGACTGCCGTTTCTTCATCGATGACCATATCATCGAGCAGACGCATCTGGCTGGTAAGCAGCGCCCGGCATTTAGCCCGGAAAGCACTAACCTGGGTTTTCATTTTTTCCATATTCTGCTGTGTCGTCTGCATGTTCAGTGTCGTTTCATCGAGCATTTTTTTCTTTTTATTTTCTGCTTCCTGCAGGATGAGATCGGCTTCTTTGCGGGCAGACACCTTGACATTTTCTGCCGTCTGCTGGGCCAGCATAAGCGTACTATTCATGGTAGATTCCATTTTTTCATACTGCGACAGCTTATCCTGTAACTTTTCGCATTTTTCCTTTATTTCACAATATTCCCGGTATACTTTTTCATAGTCATCGGCAATATTGTCCATAAAGGCATCGACATCTTCTTCACTATAACCGCGGAAGCCCCGTTTAAACTCTTTGTTATGTATATCCATTGGTGTAAGCATGGGTACATTCCTCCAAAAATTCTCACATGTATCGTCTCAATAAAACACCTGTACGCCCTTTGCGTGAAGTACCAGTAATCTGGGCCAGTTCCATCCGGCCCTTTCCCCGGAGAGAAATGACATCGCCCTCCTGTACTTCCTGGCTCGGCCCTTTAGCCGGCTGCCAATTAACTTGTACCCGGTCACCCTTGATTGCTTCCGCCGCTTTGGTACGGGAAATACCAAACCCGGAAGAAGCGACGGCATCCAGGCGAAGGGACGCTACGGTCGTCTTGATTTCTTTCACCTTTTCCTGTTTAGGCGCAATATCCGACAAGGCCATGTCTTCTACCGTAACATGAACCATGGCAATCTTTAAAAAATTCTGCTTCAGATAGGCAAGAAGGGGTGCATCGGTCAGGATGACTGCTCCCGTTTCCTCCATGATGATATCGCCAAAAC
Organism: Megasphaera sp. UBA4382; assembly: GCF_002391155.1. Taxonomy (NCBI): domain Bacteria; kingdom Bacillati; phylum Bacillota; class Negativicutes; order Veillonellales; family Veillonellaceae; genus Megasphaera; species Megasphaera sp. UBA4382. The sequence continues at coordinate 10,498 of NZ_DGRS01000014.1, forward strand.
GGCTGCGGTCGATTCCCAGTCCCATGAGCGATCCCAGCACATCACGATGACTGAGAAGGCGATAACGGGCATCCCAGCTCACATGGCAGGCGGTAATGGCAAAATCAACAGGTCCATCATAACTTTCCTTGACAAAGGCAAGACGCACCCGTTCTGCTCCTTCATACCCGCCAAAGGTCTTCAGGATCAGGCCAGGGGCGGACGCCTGTATCGTTTCGCCTATCTGTACGGCACCGGGTGATACAAATTCACTGACGGCATAGGGACGGCCTTTGGCCGTACTGTCTGCCAGATCAATCAGCCGGGCAGCCAGCTCGCCGTTATCCGTTCCCTTATAATAACGTATAATTCTATCTCTGTTTTTCACAAAAATGCCTCATTTATCTTACTGCTGTTTATTACCTTCGCCATTTTTCCAGGCCAGCTGTGCCGTGAAATCACCGTAATCGTGTTTACTCCGGTCCACTGTTACATTGCTGGGTACGCAAAGGAAAATATCCTTGCCCACTTTCTGAATATTGCCATCCAGTGCATACGTTGCCCCACTGACAAAATCGACAACCCGTTTGGAAATATCCGGTTCCGTGTTTTCAAAATTGATGACAACCGGTTTGCGGTCCCGGAGAAAATCAGCAATGCTCTGAGAATCGTCGAAGCTTTCTGGTTCTACGATCATCATTTTGAGCGGGCGGTCTACCTGGGCCGCTCCGAGTGCAGGCCGGCGGGCAGCTGCCACTGGACGCTGGTTCTGACGCGGTGCGTCTTCTATTTCATCGTCATCATCTTCAAAGTCTTCGTCTGTTTCATAGATATCATCTTCATCTACACCGCTGACCTTGCCTACTACATTATTCCAAAATTTTTTCAATCCCATGGTTTTATTATCCTCCTTAGTATTGGCGCGGTCCAAATATGGCAGTACCGACGCGTACCATATTTGCCCCTTCTTCAATGGCTATTTCAAAATCATGAGTCATGCCCATAGACAGGTAACGGACTTGACCTTCTGGAAACTGAGGTTTCATATCTTCATATAAAGCGTGGGCAATCCGGAAGATTGGGCGCGTGTCTTCCACGTTATCAAAATTCGGAGCCATACACATAAGACCGCAGACGCGGACATGAGTCAGTTCTTTTGCCAGCGCACTGATGCGCGGAAAATCTTCTACTTCCATGCCGAATTTGCTTTCTTCCCGCGCTACGTTGACCTGCAGAAGAATATCCTGTACTTTTCCTATCTTGCCAGCTTCTTTATCGACGGCTTTCAGGAGATGTTCCGAATCAATGGAATGAATCAGGTCAAAATGAGCCACTGCCTGTTTAGCCTTATTCGTCTGGAGATGACCGATTAAATGCCAGACAAGGTGGTTTTCTGGAAATTCCTTTATCTTTTCCATCGCTTCCTGTACGCGGTTTTCACCAACGTTCACAATGCCGTCTGCTGCGGCTTCTTTCAAGCATTCTACAGGATGATTTTTCGTGACGGCAATCAGGGTAACCGTATCACTCCGGCCGGCACGGGCTGCCGCATCAGCCATGCGTTTTTCTATGGCCTCTATGTTTTCCTTTATCAAATAAAATCCCTCCGTGGTACCTACAAAAAACTTGGCACTTACTCTATTATATATATTACGCCTTATAAATGCTAGTATTTTTGGAAAAAATCTGCCCCAATCGTCATATTGCCGGAATCATGGCGAAGGCTGCCATCCGTCCGGTATGACCGCCATCGCGACGATATGAATAAAAGGCTTGTTCATCCTGATACGCGCAATGGGTTGTCGTATCGATGTGCTGTGGCAGCAGCCCCGCATGCAGCAACAGCTGCTGGTTTGCCTGCCATAAATCAACGCAGACCGTATCCGCTGTTTTATAGACACATTGGTCATAGGCCGGTCCCATATGGCGGAAGATATCTGACGTCGCTTCACTGACCTCGAAATGCTCCCGGGAAATAGACGGCCCGATAAAGGCGAGAATATCCCGTGGCTGTGATCCATATACGGTCTGCATGGCAAAAACCGTCTTGGAAGCCAGCCGGGAAGCCGTACCACGCCAGCCATCATGAATGACTGCACAGGCTTTTTTTACCGGATCATACAGGATAACCGGCACACAGTCGGCAATACAGATCAGGAGCAGCACTCCAGGCCGGCTGGTCATAAGCGCATCCGTATGGGGAAAGGCATCGTGATAACTGCCGGCCCCCCGTCCTATCTCGCTGTCTCCGACGGCGATTACGTGATCTTCATGAGTCTGCTGCGGTGTAGTCAGTACATCGAGGCGGCAGCCCAGATGGGCACAGAGACGGCGCCGGTTTTCCAGGACGCATGATACGGAATCTCCTACGTGCAGTGCCAGGTTTAGAGAATGATACGGAGCCGGACTTACCCCGCCCGTGCGGCCAGTAACGCCATGGCACAGGCCGGCACGATGCAGCTGCCCGCTTTCTTCCCAGGCAATCCCGTCCTTATGTTTAATCCACTGTGTCCCCATTTGTACCTCCACATACATGACATCGCCGGCATCCTTCAAAGCATGGTATGGTGAACTCACCTTTTTCAGCCTTCTCCCGTTCCCGGATCAGGTAATCCTCTGCCAGACCATTATCGAGTACACTCCAGGGAAGGAGTTCGTCGGTCTGCCGTGGCGTATATAAAAATGATTCTACATCAAATCCTGTTTCCCGGACAGCCCGTTTCCAGCCCCTGACACCTCCGTAAGAATGGGCTTTCAGAAGCAGTTCCCCCACGCGGCGGTCCCCCCGGGAAAGGACCCCCTGGATATAGCACTGCCGCAGTGGTTCAGCCAAAACTTCCGTCTGCCGTATGCGCCCTGCCTCTTTTTTTATATATGCCAGTCTCCGTTCCACGACTTTTTGTTCCGTCATGGCCATCCACTGAAAGGGCGTCATCGGTTTTGGAATAAAAGGATTGATGCTCAGGGTAATACTGCTTTTGTTGCCAATGCGGTCCATGTGTTCCCGTACCCGGCGTGTCATATCCACAATTCCCTGTATATCTTCATCCGTTTCCATGGGGAGACCTATCATGATATACATCCGCACCTTACGGATTCCCGCAGCTGTACATAAATCGATGGATTGGAGGAGATGTTCTTCTGTAATTCCTTTATTGATAATGTTCCGCATATGCTCACTGCCAGCTTCCGGTGCCAGGGTAATCGTCTTCTGCCCGCTTTCCGCAATGCCTTTGACAATAACAGGCGTAATGGAATCTGCACGCAGAGACGCACAGGAAAAAGCCAGTCCCTGCTGACGGATGAATGTGACTAATTCGTCAATGTACGGATAATCGGAAATGGCAGCACCCATGAGGCCTATCTTTTTACCCAGCTTCTTCCCCCGGAGAACGGCAGCTTTGACATATTCCAGCGGACGCACACGGGGACGGCGGTAACAATACCCAGCCATGCAGAACCGGCAGTGACGGCCACATCCACGGGCAATTTCAATGAGATACATGGATCCAAATTCCGTATCCGGCGTAGCGACGACCGTTTCCCCTGGCCGGGTCAGTTCATGCCATTGCCGGCGTACGCGATGGGGTATACCTGGTTCGGCATCGATGCGCATCAAATTTCCCCTATCATCATACACGTGATGATACAGGGAAGGAACGTATACGCCTTCAACCCTTGCCAGACGGCGCAGCAACTCCTGCCTTCCGGCTCCGTCGGCCTTTGCCTGAAGCCAGGCGTCGAGAAATGCATGAATCAGTTCTTCTCCTTCTCCAATCAGGCAGACATCCATAAACAACGCCAGCGGCTCGGGATTAAAGAAAGCGACAGGACCACCCATGACTACCAGCGGATCGGTTTCTGTCCGGGCTGCAGCCCGGACAGGAATATGACCAGCTTCGAGAATATCCGGGATGTTAAAATAGTCCATCTCGAAATTGACAGAAAAGCCAAGAATTTCAAAATCACACAGTGGCCGCTTATTTTCCAGTGTCAGAAGTGGGGAATGTTCTTTTTCATAGATTTTCTTCAATTTCTTATCTGGCAGAAATGCCCGTTCGCATTGAAAATCATTACGACTGTTTACCTCCCGGTAAATAATCTGCATTCCCAGATTGCTCATACCCGTCTCATAGGTATTAGGGTAACAGACAGCCATCGTATGACGGCTGCCAAATGGATGCACGACATACCCCGTTTCCCTCGCCAGTCGTTCATTTAATGCTTTTTCCAGTTGCCAGCCCATATGCTTCTCCTTCCTGCACATCATAACGTATCTTTTATTTTACTAGCCGCATCCCTTCTTGTCAAAGATAGGTCTTTATAGTAGAATATATATATTAATTGACTGTTCCGGGTCAGCGTATGTAAATTTACACTTAAAGGGATGATTACCAGATGAAAATAAAATGCGTCGAATTAAGCCAGTTTGAATCCGATCTGATTCTCGCATTCTCACGACAACCGAAAGCGGCACCTGTCTCGACGGGGTTGTGCCGTGCAATTTATCGTCGTCTGGAAGGCCAGCCGGCTTTCGCCAGAAACAATGTCACAGTTTACAGCAAACAAAGCGGCCCGGTAATCCGCCCGGCTATGGCTGAAAAATAAATACGGATACACAAAGAAAGGACTTATGGCATAAAGGTAAAAAATCTTTATGCCATAAGTCCTTTTTCTATGTCGTGTCCCAGCATCAGCCTTCGTTCATTTCCTGTTCCAGCCTCCGGGCAACGGCCTTTCCCGTTTCCGTTCTGGCAAGGCCGCCATCGGATGTTTCTTTAAGGGCAACGGGCATCATACGGCCGATTTCAGCCATAGCACTGATGACTTCATCAGGCGGAATGACACTGCGGATACCGGCCAGGGCCATTTCAGCTGCACCGACAGCCATTACAGCCAGGCAGGCATTCCGCTTGACACAGGGCACTTCTACCAGACCGGCTACGGGATCACAGGCCAGCCCCAGTGTGTTTTTCATGCACAGTGCCATAGCCTGCAGGATTGCATCATCAGAACCACCCGCCAGTTGGGCAGCCGCCGCGGCAGCCATGGCAGCAGCTGTCCCGCATTCGGCCTGACAACCGCCGACAGCTCCGGCAACTGACGCATTGCGGGATACGACAGCCCCAATTCCTGCGGCCGTAAAAAGAGCTTCTACATTTTCATCCGGACTCGTTCCCAGTTCTTCACTGACTGCCATAAGAACAGCTGGAACGATACCACAAGAACCTGCCGTCGGGCAAGCGACGATTTTGAACATCTTGGCATTGGCTTCACTGACAGCCAGCGCATACATCTCTGCCTTGCGTGGCAGGCTCCCCAGCAGCCGGCCACTGCTATGGGACAGTTTATTTGCATCTCCCCCGACGAGTCCGCTTACAGAAGTTCCCGTATCGGTAAGACCGGCCTCTATGGATTCACGAAATACCTCCAGCCGGGAAACCATGCGCTGCCGCACCACCTTTTCCGTCTGTTCAGAGGTTTCCATTTCGTGGCGGATAACGACGTCCGCTATCCGTATATCATGCTGGGCTGCCCTGTGAGAAAGTTCTTCCAGCGTTTTATATTCGTATTCGTACATCTCTCCTGTACCTCCTATAACGGTGCCAGCGTAATGACGCTCTCGATAGCTGAAATATTGCCAATCAGGCTGACCATTTCTGCCGGTACCGGACTGTCTGTGCAGACAATCATGACCGCATTGGCGTGTTTGCCGCTGCGGAACACCTTCATCGTCGAAACATTGATATGCCCGATTGCCATAATCGTCGTCGCTTGGGCGATGATTCCCGGCTGATCACGATGCAGCGTAATCAGGGTATGTTCTTCCCCATTGAGAGAGACCTCAAATCCATTGATTTCGCGGATTTCAATCTTACCACCACCCAGGGAAACGCCCAATATTTCTGCCTGATTGCCATTTTTGCCTGTCATGGCAATGCGGACTGTATTCGGATGATCTACTTCTTCATCAGATCGCCGCAGGGTAATTTCCAGCCCTTTTCCGGCCGCTATGGAAAAGGAGTCCCGGAGCCGGGTATCATCCGCTGAAAAACCCAGGAGGCCGGCGACCAGCGCCTTATCTGTCCCATGGCCTTTATAAGTCTTGGCAAACGACCCATATACGGTAATCATGGCCTTTACCGGTTCGTCCTTTAATATATTCCTCGCCATGAGACCGATACGCGCAGCACCGGCCGTATGCGAGCTGGAA